>JANOEM010000459.1:0-15783 GCA_031413195.1 Actinomycetes bacterium | reverse complement strand
GTACCACGCGACGGCGGCCCAGATCCCGGATCTTCGCTGGCCGGCGTCGCGCAGTGTGACCACCCTCACCCAGCTCCCGGCCCTCGGCCTGTCGGACGGCATGTTCCAGATCAAGCGGCCGTTCCTGAGCGCTGTCGGCCTGGCCGATGACGACACCAACGACCTCGACCCGTTCTCGTTCGGCCGCACCATCCGGGCCACCGACGGTGGCACGGTCCACGTGATCGCCGGGGTGCTGCGCCCGCTCGACCTCGCCGCGCTGTTCCCGTTGGACTGACCCTCCCCTCCCGGGCCCGGCCGCTCCGAACTCCGGACGGCCGGGATCCGCAGCGTCCAGGTACCGATCGAGTTGCATCCATGCGAGATTTTGGCTCGCGCACTCCGCACGTTGCAGGATCACCCCGGAAATCTGAATTCAAGTCCCCCCTTCTCGCCACGGTGAAGCGCCCGTATAGCGCTACTTCCTGATCATCGGCGGCTACGCGCTCGCCGCGCACGGCCATCCGCGCTATACCAAGGACCTCGACGTTTGGGTATGGACCGACCCGGCGAACGCGGACCGGGTTGTTGTGAGCGTTCTTGATCTGGCGTCAGGAGGTCGACAGAATGAGGGTGCGATCGACGCGACGATCGTTCGAGCAGAAAGGCACGGCCATGCCCCTGACAATCGGTTTCAACCACGTGGCGACGCTTTCCACCGACATGGATCTGACCGTTCGCTTCTACGAGCAGGCGTTCGACGCCACGGTTACCTTCGAGGTGGCAAAGAGTGACGAGCATCCATGGATGAAGATCCTCGACCTCGGGGGTGGGGCCGCACTCAACGTGTTCCACGTCCCAGCGGACGAGATCATCGGCGAACGCCGCCGCCAAGGCGGGCGGGGCGCGATCGACCACTACGCACTTGCCGTTGATTCGTATGCCACACTCGAAACGGTCAGGGAACGGCTCGTGACTGCGGGCGCACAGGAAGTCGGCGAGATCCATCGGTTGGGTGACGAATGGTCGCTGTTCTTCCGCGATCCCGATGGGATGGAACTCGAAGTGTGCTGCGCCGCCGACGACTGAATTTCGGAGACCCGGATTCGGGCGGTGCTCGCGGCTAACCTCTGAGCCTGCGTAGTCTCCAGCACCCTCGGTCACCGTTGCGGCGCGAACAGTGAGAGAGTTGACTCCCGGTCCAGATTGATGAACGACACCGTCACCGAGCAGCCATCAAATCGACTCAGCGGTGGGTATTGGCGTCTGTGGACCGCAAGCACGATCTCAAACCTGGGCGATGGCATGTTCATCGTCGCGTTGCCATTGCTTGCGGCCCGCACCACCGACAGCTCGGTCGAAGTCGCCCTCGTCACCACCTTCGCGATGTTGCCTTGGTTGCTCGTCTCACCGTTCGCCGGAGCATTCGTCGACCGCTACGACAAACGTCATCTGATGATCTCCTGCGACACGTTTCGCGCCTTGCTGATTCTGGGCCTGACGGTGATCGTGGCCACCGACACCGTGCAGATGTGGATGCTGTGGTTCATTGCGTTCTTCCTCGGCATCGCGGAAGTGGTCTTCGACAACGCAGCCCAGGCCATCTTGCCGAACCTCGTCGAACCACGATTGCTCGAGAAGGCGAATGGCCGGCGCTATTCGGCCGAGATCACCGCCAACGTTTTCATCGGCACGCCGTTGGGTGGCGCGCTGTTCGCCCTGGCCGTGTGGTTGCCGTTCGGGATCGACGCCCTGACTTACCTGGCCGCTGCGCTGTTGGTGGTGCCGCTGCGGGGCACGTTCAGGACACCGACCGATCCCGAGAACCCGACCACGTTGACCGAGGAGATCCGCGCCGGGTTCAGATGGTTGTGGTCGAGCACGATCCTTCGCGGCCTGGCGATAACGCTCGCAATCACCAATCTCGGGCTCGGGATGACGGCGGGCGTATTCATCCTCTATCTCCAGCAGGAACTCGGCGTCAGCGAGGTCTGGTACGGCGCGATGCTGGGCATCATGGCGTTGGGCGGAATCACGGCGGGGCTCGTCGGGGAACGTGTCATCTCCCGACTCGGCAAGATCAGAACGCTCTATTCGACGGCTGTCGTGTGGGCATTGGCGATCTCGACGACGGGGCTGTTCCCGGTGCTCGGAATCGTTCTGGTCGCCGAGACCGTCGGAGTGTTCGCGGTCACCCTCTGGAATGTGTGCACGGTCTCGTTGCGTCAACAACTGGTGCCGCCGGCCCTGTTCGGTCGAGTCAACAGCGTGTACCGCTGGTTCGCCTGGGGTGCTATGCCGGTCGGTGCCCTGATCGGCGGCGTCATCGCCGAGAACTCGAATCAGCGGGTGCCGTACCTGTTCTCGGCAGCTTGCATTGCCTTGGGGATCGTTGTGATGAGCAGGTCGGTCACGACCGAGACGTTGGGCGAGGCCGGAGGGAGCAATTTCTGACTTCGACGCCCGGCATGGCAGAAAGCTCAATGGTCTCGGTATCTGCGGTCAGAACTCGTCTCGGGTGAGGTCCTCGGCCGCCTGACGCACCTGCCAGTCTCGATCGACCATCGCTGCCGCCAGCGCAGTGTCGACGGAGTCACCTTCGAACGGTGCGAGCGCAAGCACCGCGCGTCGACGCACCGCTGGCTTGTCCTGGCAGCCGATCAGGATTGCCGGCAGCCCGCGTTCGTCGCCGATCGCCCCAAGCGCCGCAACGCTCGCTTCGCGAACCAGTGCATCTTCGTGTGCGCCGGCCAATTCGATCAACCGGAACAACACATCGTCAGGGACGACTTCGTGCTCGCCGCACGACCACGCGGCGACCTCGAGAACCGTGGCATCGACGTCGTGCAGAAGCTCGAGCAACGAGACCATCGGATAGTTCGCCGCGACCTCTGCAGCGCGGCGTCGCACTGGCGCATCGATATCGCTGAAGCTCGCCGTGAGTTCGTGAGCGCGCAGCGCGCCGAGACGGTGCAACGCGCCGAGTGCCGTCCCCCGAACCGCTGGGGCGGGATCGGCCAAGCCGGCTCGGGCAGTGTCCGGGTCGCCGATGTGACCGGCGAGTGCGATCGCCCGTCGGCGTTGGGCGACCGGGGCCTGGGGCAGGCTGTCGGCGTTCATTGCTTCAGCAGCTCAGACAGGGTCGTCACGATCCACGAGAGCGAGAACGCGATCACGATCGCGATGACCGCGCCCGAGAGCAGCGTCAGAAAGCTTGTGCTGCCGAGAGCCCAGACCCGCCTCCAGATCGGCGTGCGCCGATACGACGGAGTTGCGAGTTCGGTGACGACGATGCCGGTCTGCGGCGGGCGACGACCGCGTGGATTCTTGGGAGCGGCTCTGGCAGTCTTTCGCCAGCCGAGGCACAAGAGTGCCAACATGGCCAGGCCTGCGATCCAGGCAGCACGGGTGGTGAAATCAGTGAGCGACACGCAAGAACAAATGGTAGTGGCCGAGCCTGTAGTCGGTGTCGCGCCCAATCCCGTGCACCGTTGGTGGGCGTTTCCGCTCGCCGGAATCGGGTTGCTCACGCTGCTCGCGGTGCTGCTCGCGACCCTGTTCACGGCATCGCGGATCTCGGCGATCGAGCGGCCGTACGCGATCGTTCCCTCCGACGCCGAAGAGGTCCAGTCGCGGATCACGCTCGAAGATGTCGAGCGATTCCCGGCCGATGGTCGGATCAAGTTCGTCACGATCCGTCAGCCCGAGTTGTCGCTGTTGACCTGGCTGATGTTCCGCAACGACGACAACATCTCGCTTCGGACCTACGAGGACGTGTTCGGCACGAGCACCCCGCAGCAACTGCAGACCCGCGGGCGGCGGCAGATGTTCAGCGCGCAACAGGCGGCTGAGTACGTGGCGCTGTCCAAGCTCGGGTTTCCGATCGACCGAGAAGATGGCGCCATCGTCGTCGATCAGATCATCTGCTTCACGGCCGGCGCCGATGGCCGCTCGTGCGACGAGGAGGCGCCGTCCGGCAAGGTGTTGAAGCCCGATGACGAACTGATCAGCATCGATGGCCAGCCGATCACGACCGTCAAGGACCTGACCCCGATCCTGGCCGAGCGCCAACCCGGCGAGATGGTGTCGGTCGAGTACAAGCGACCCGGCGTGGACGGCACCCAGACGGGCGAGATCGAACTAATCGCGTCGCCGGACGATCCGGATCGGACCATCATCGGCTTCTACCCGTTCGACACGACTACGGTCGGCAATGCTCCGTTCCCGATCACGATCTCTACCGATGGCATCGGCGGGCCATCAGCGGGGCTGGCCTTCACGCTGACCTTGATCGATGAACTCACGCCGGGGGAGTTGACCGGCGGTACCGACGTCGCAGTGACCGGCGAGATCGATATCGAGGGCAATGTCGGGGCGATCGGCGGTCTCGCCCAAAAGGCATCGGCCGTTCGCCAGACCGGGACGAAGTTCTTCATCGTGCCCGCATCGCAGTCGGCGGAGTCCCTGGCCGCCGCTCGAGCGGTGGTCGATGGAGACGTCGAGATCATCCCCGTTGCTACGTTGGATGAGGCGCTCGCCGTGCTGGCCTCGCCGAAGTTCGGTGGAAACGCCAACGAGATCGGACAGCCGGGTAAGGACTTCGTGCCGGCAGCTTGACGTTCGCTTGGGCGCCGTGGAGTCGCGGATATGTTGATTGCCACCACTTGACCTCTCGACAGTTCTACGATTTCGTCAATGGCCATCTCCTTCTCGCGTCCGGATCCGGCCTCACCCGCGTCCGTGTCATCTGCGCAGTTCCCCACATCTCGGCGGGGCTACGACCAGTCCGAGGTTCGTGACTTCCTCCGGATGGTTGCGGCCGAGCAGGCACGGCTGCAAGAACGCGAACGATTCCTTGAGCGAGAGCTGCGTAACGCGCAGCAGACCGCCTCGCCGAACATGGCAACGATCGACGAGGAAACCGCGATTCGCCTGCTGGGCGAGGAAGCAGCGCGGGTCCTGCAGACGGCGCGCGAAGCCGCTGTTCAGATCCGCGCCCGCGCCGAGGATGGCTCTGCTCGACTCTTGCGCGAAGCAACCGACGAAGCGCAAAGGCTGCGCGAGGAAGCCGAGATCGAGTCGGCTCGCCGCCGACAGGATGCTGCAGCTGACTCTGAGGCGGAGTTGCAGATGGCCAAGCAACAGGGTCGTGACATGGTCAACGAAGCCCGCGCCTACCGCGAACGGGTGCTGAGTGAACTCGCCAGACGGCGCGAGCTCGCACGGCAACAGATCGAGCAGCTGATCCACGGTCGCGATCGGCTGTTGCAGGCGTTCGAGCGTTCCCGGATTGCCGCTGTCGAAGTGATGGCAGAGCTCACACCGCTAGGCGAACCGAGCGAGTACGTGAACCTGCAACCCACGACCGGTCCGGTCCCGATCATGTTGCCGACACGCGTAACCGGCACCGGGGCCGAGATTGAGGTCGTTTCTGAGGTCGAGGTTCCTGAGGTCGACGTCTTCGATGATCTTGTTGTGACGACCGAGCAGGTCACCGAGATCACCGAGATCACCGAGATTGCCGGGATTACAGAGATCACCGTGATCGACGAAGACGGTCGGATCGAGAGCATCGAAGTGGTCGAGACCGAGACATTCGTCGAAGTCGTCGAAGTCGTCGAAATGGGCAGCCCCGAGATGGCCGACATCCTGGTCGGCGACTTCGCTCCGCCGATCGATGCGGCGTCTGCAGAGACGGAGTTGGATACGGGCACGGATGCGTCGGTGGACATCGACATGTTCGATGGCAGGGCCGAGCCCGTTGCGTTGCATCTGATCGATGCGAACGACCATCCGGGCGCCGACGCCGAGCCCGATGCGGACAACGTCGTTCAGTTGTTCGATGCTCCCGATCCGGCCGGCATCGTCGACGGCGGCACCGAATCTGGCGAGGTCGAACCCGAGACCACGGATCCGGCCGCCGGTGAAACGGTCGATGATCTGTTCGCCCGCCTGCGTGCTGCTCGATCCGAAGTGGTCGCGGACAAGGTCAACGCCAAGACCGGCAAGGTCAACGCCAAGTCCGGCAAGGTCAACGCCAAGGTCGGCAAGGTTCGTGAGCCCGTGGCAGAGCCGGTTGGGGCCGAACCTGTGGTCGGCGAGATGCCTGTCGAGGATCTGATCGACGTCGACGAGACGATCGTCCCGTTGATCGTGTCGGTGGCACGACGCCTCAAACGGGTACTGGCCGACGAGCAGAACGAGGTGCTCGACACGTTGCGTCGCAAAGAGCCGGTGCGGGCGATCGATGCGCTGCTGCCCTGGGAGCCCGAGCAGGCCGATCGATACGCAGAAGCCGTGCAGGCCGATCTACTCGCTGCAGCGGTGGCCGGTGCTTGCGGTGGCGACGACGGTCGCAATCCGGCGATCATTCGGCCCGCCAGCGACGCTGTCACAAACTCGATCGTCGCGCCGCTGCGGGAACGACTCACGCGTTGCATCGACCGCGCCGATGGAGATAATGCTGACTTGGCCAATCA
This sequence comes from Actinomycetes bacterium, assembly GCA_031413195.1. Lineage (GTDB taxonomy): Bacteria > Actinomycetota > Acidimicrobiia > Acidimicrobiales > Ilumatobacteraceae > WLMZ01. The sequence continues at coordinate 9,325 of JANOEM010000459.1, read as the reverse complement.
AGTGCGTTCGCTGTATCGCGAATGGAAAACGCACCGGATCGACGAACACGTGGAAGAGATCGTCCGGCTCGCATACGACCGTGGCGCGCTGACGGTGGCAAGCGCGTAACTCCCGTTAGTCTCGCCTTTGTGCGAGACCCTGCCGACCTGCCCCCACGCGTAATCCGGCCCAAGCGAAACCGCCGTTTCAGTGATCGGGGCCGAATCGTTCTCATCGTCGCGGCCTCCGTCGTTGTCGTCCTGCTCGTCGCATCGCGGGCGATATCGGGCTTCTACATCGACTTCTTGTGGCACCAGAACCTGGGTCGTACCGACGTCTTCTGGGGTGTCCTGACCTCCAAGTTGCTGCTCTTCGGCGGCTTCGCACTGTTGTTCATGGTGTTGGTCGTGCTCAACATGTTGATCGCCGACAGACTCGCGCCGGCCAACCTCAACGCGAACACCCATCCGGCGGTGCTGCGCTTCCACGAGGTGTTCGGGAATCGGATGCGGATCGTGCGGATCGTGGCCGGGGTGCTGTTCGGTCTGATCGTTGCCGTGCCCGCCTCTGGCCACTGGAAGGAGTGGTTGCTGTTTCGGAACAGCGTTGACTTCGGCAAAAACGATCCGCAGTTCGGAACGGACATCAGCTTCTTCGTATTCCGGCTCCCGTTCCTCACGTTCTTGATGGATTGGTTGTTCCTCGCGCTCTTGTTGGTGCTGCTGCTCACGATTGCCGCCCACGTCCTCAACGGCGGCATCGTCATCGCTCCACCGATGCCGAAGATTCGCCGAGCCACCAAGGCGCACTTCGCAGTGCTGCTGTCGATCCTTGCACTGCTGCGCGCGGGAAGCTACTGGTTGGAGCGTTACTCGCTGACCACGGAACGAACGGGGTTCGTGCAAGGGGCGACGTACTCGGTCGTCAATGCACAGCTTCCCGCACTGCTGCTGTTGATGCTGATCGCGTTGCTCGTCGCAGTGTTGTTCCTCTACAGCATCCGCACCGGTTCATGGAGAATCCCGCTCGTGGCTTCGGGTTTGTGGGTCGTCATCGCGCTCGTGGGTGGCGTCATCTATCCGTCGGTGATCCAGGCTTTGGTCGTCAACCCTGATCAGAAGCAGAAGGAAGCGATCTACATCGAGCGCAACATCGCTGCAACTCGAGATGCGCTTGGCATCGCCAACGTCGAGACGAAACCGGTGACGTTCGGCAGTCTCAACGCGGCCAAGGTCGAAGCCGATATCGCGCCGCTGCAAGACGTCCGGCTTCTCGATCCGACCGAGTTGCTCAGTCGCTTCACCCTCGACGAAGGACAGGTCGCCGGCCTCGAGATCAAGGACCTCGACGTCGATCGTTACGAGGTCGACGGTCGGGTGCAACAGACCATCGTCGCCGCCCGTGAACTCGACTTGAAGAACGTCGCGAACACGTCCTGGCAGGGCAAACACTTGATCGCGACGCATGGCTGCGGACTGGTCGCGGCGTCAGCGAGCAACGTCGCCAACAACAACCGGCCGATCTACCGCACGCTCGAGGCAGATCGACAGGAGTTGTACTTCAGTCCCGCTATCACCGACTTCGCGATCGTCAACACAACCACCAGTGAGAAGCAGTGTGAAGGTTCCGTTGCGAAACCGTATGAGGGCAGCGGGGGTGTTCGTCTCAACTCTGGAATCCGCAAGCTGGCGTTTGCGTTGTCGTTCTTCGATTACAACTTGTGGGGCGCCAACTCGGTCACCGATCAGTCTCGGATTCAATGGGTGCGAGGCGTTCGTGAACGGGCCGAGAAGCTGGCGCCGTTCCTGTACTTCGATCGTGACCCGTACCCGGTTGCCCTCGACGGCAAGATTCTGTGGGTTGTCGATGCATTCACCACGACCTCGCAGTACCCGTATGCGCAAGACGGGGATCGCAATCAGCTCAGCAGCGACAGCGGCTTGAACCACGTGTTCAACTATGCGCGAAACAGCGTGAAGGTCACCGTCGATGCTTACACCGGCGAGGTCATCTACTACGCCGTCGATGGCACCGATCCGATCCTGCGGTCATGGATGAGGGCGTTCCCCGACATGTTCGTCGATGCCACGACGATGCCCGAGGGACTCGTTGATCACCTGCGGTATCCCGAGGACCTTTTCCGAGTGCAGACAGCTGCCTACGCCCGATACCAGTTGGAGCCGTCAGAGTTCTTCGAGCGGACAGGCGCCTGGAGCGTTGCCCCTGCCCCAAGTTTGTCGCCTCGAACTCGCCAGGTCGATCTCGGACTCACCGTGACCACCGAGGAGGCGGTCAGCGCGCAAGCCGCCGACGACGCGGGGAGCACGTCGATTCGGTTCACGCCGTACTACACCGTCTTCCATTCGCCCGACGGCGAACCCGGGTCGGATACCGGCACGTTCTCGATTCTGCGGCCGTACGTGCCCTATTCCAAGGATGACAAACGCACCGAACTCCAGTCGTTCATGGTCGCCTCCAGCGACCCTGCCAGCTACGGCCAACTCACTGCTTACGTCCTGAGCCCGACCGTTGACGGGCCTACTGTCGTTGCGGCCAACGCCGAGTCCGACGCAGCAATCTCGCAGGAGTTGAGCCTGCTCAACCAAGGTGACGGTGGGTCACAGGTGCGGTTCGGCGATATGCAGATGGTGCCGCTGAGTGGCGGATTGCTCTACCTGCGGCCGCTGTACGTGCGAGTCGACGACCAGTCCGAGTATCGAAGGATCATCGTGTCGTACAACTCGAATGCGGTGATCGACGACTCGATCGGCGATGCGCTGGCGCGGTTGTTCCCTGGGTTCGAGGCTGACATCGGCGACCGTGCGGGTGCTGCGCCAGGGGAGCCCACTGCTCCGGAGGGGACGGAGCCGGGGACCGAGCCGGGGACCGACACCCCCGATCAAACAGCTAACGAATTGCTGAAGCAGGCTCAGATATTGTTCGACGAAGCAGACGCTGCACTGCAAGCCGATCCGACCGACTTTGCGACATTTGCGGAGAAGCAGACACAGGCTCGGGCGCTGATCGAGCAAGCCTTGGGCCTGCTCGAAGTCACGGCCACCACGAGCGGCTGATCAGCGCTCGGGGCGGGCTCGCTTGACCTGTTCGGCCAGCATCGCGAGGTCTTGTCGGAACGCAATCTCGTAGCGGGCCTGCTCGTTGGCGAGGCGGATTTGTGCCGTCTGGAGTTGGTCGAGGACCTCGGCCGAAACAGGCTGGTCGGCCGAGATGACTTCTGTTGGCGCGGCCTTACTGGCAGCCAGTCCGTCGATCTCGGTACCGAGCTCGACCAGCTGATTAGCGAGTTCGGTGGTGACGTTGGTGACGCGCTGTTGCAGAGCGGCGGCTTCGTCCTTTGCTCTGCTGGCATCATGCGATGACGACGCGACACGATCGGACAGCTCGGCCACCTTGCCGCTGAGCGTTTCGAGCGAGGTGATCTTCGCATTGACGACATCGATCTGGGCGATCTGGCGCTTCAAGACATCGACCTCGGACAGACGCACGGTGACGTCGTCGATCAGGTGCGAGCGCGCAGCAAGGCCCGCCGAGGTGACGTTGAGCTGCTGCAACTGCGCTTCAAGTTCGGTTCGCGCCTGTTCGCTAGCGGCGAGCCGGCCACGGAGATCATCGAACTCGGTGCGCAGCGCTGCAAACTCTTCCGGGTCGATCCGCGGCTTCTTGGAGAACAAGCCCATAAGCCATCCACCCTAGGGGTTGTGGGGTGGGGATGGGGTCGATACCGTGAAAGGACAACACGACGCGGGGTGGAGCAGTTCGGTAGCTCGTCGGGCTCATAACCCGAAGGTCGCAGGTTCAAATCCTGCCCCCGCCACGAAATGAAATGCCCGGAAACATTGAGTTTCCGGGCATTTCTCGTTTTCGGCGAGAGCGATCATCTACCGGGTCGTCTACCGGCTCATCGTGTCACGGGGCTGTGACCTGGTGGTTCGCGAGGCGTGATCCGGTAGACGTCTACCGGCCGCCGTCGTGTGGTGCGGTAGCGATCATGTTGGCGTGACACTGATCAGGATCGAATTCTCCGTAGATCCCGAGCGTGAGAACGATCTCCGTGGCTGTGTTTCGCACGAGATCAGTCTCGTTCACGCGAAGACGCGGTTGAACTACTGGTTGGTCTCAGCTCAGTGACCGCTGTGGGATCTCCCCTGACTTTGATGGCGCAATTGCATCGGCGCTGATTTGTGGCCCGTTCTTGTGGGGTAGAAACAACACAATGATAGTGTTGTGGTGTGCTTCCTGCGTTCGATCCTGCCAGCGGTCGGCTGCCACCTGGAGAGCACGCCGCGTCGTGGGACGAGGTGGTTGAGCGGTTTGGGTGGACCGAACGCCGCCGGCGTCTGCTCGACGGTCTCGCGGAAGCGATCGAACTGCTCGCCGAAGCTGGCTGCCAGCAGATCTGGTTGAACGGCAGCTTCGTCACGGCCAAGGATGAGCCCGGCGACTTCGATGCCTGCTGGGACGCCGACGATGTCGATCTCGACGCGCTCGACCCAGTGCTGATGGACCTGTCCAACCATCGCTCGGCGCAGAAGGCGCGCTTCGGTGGCGAGTTGTTCCCGAACGTCATCGAGTCCCAATCGGGCTTGTCGTTTGCCGAGTTCTTCCAGAACGAACGCGACACGAGCCGCAAAGGCATCGTCGTCATCCACCTCTCGAAAGGAGAACCATCGTGATCACCAACGAAGTCCAGTACCGCGCCACCAAGGCACACCTCGAACGCTTCCAGGACGCGGCCGCCAACATCGAGGCTCGCCCCGGCAAGCGAACCAAGCTCGAACACCTCGAACTCGACGCCGTCCGCGCTCAAGCAGACGACCTGCGCGCAGAACTGGCCGACTTCGATCTACTGCGCGGGGGTGCTCTGTCGACGTTCGATGCAGCCTCGTTGGAAGAGCTTTCGACGGTGCTCGTCAAAGCTCGGATTGCTCGCGGCTGGACCCAGCGTCAGCTCGCCGAAGCCCTTGAGATGGCCGAGCAGCAGATCCAACGCTACGAAGCGAACGACTACCGCTCGACCAGCCTCGCCCGACTGTGCGACATCGCCAACGCTCTTGGCGTGACGGTCGCTCAACACGCGGAACTGAAGCCCTCTGCCGCCTGATCTAGGCGGGCAGAATATGTACCATCCATGTACCAACACAACGGTAAACAGCGGTACACAGAGGGGAACAGCGGTCAACACGAAATGCGCTCTGACCAGGTAAAAAGCCTTCTACCAGGTACGCAGTAATCGTCCGGACCTCATAACCCGAAGGTCGCAGGTTCAAATCCTGCCCCCGCCACTCGATGAACGCCCAGGTCACATGGCCTGGGCGTTCGCCGTTGTCGGGGGCGCGTCACCGGCGACGTCTACCGGCTTCTCACGGTCCGACTCGCTGACCTGGGGCTTTGCGGCTGATGGGCCGGTAGACGTCTACCGGTTGGCGGTGGCGACGAGTGTGGCGAACCGTTCTGCGGCGGCGCCGCTCATGCCTGGCAGCAGGTGCTGGTAGGTGTGCATCGTGAACGCGGGGTGGGCGTGACCGAGGCGTTCGGACACGACCTTGATCGCGGTCCCGTCAGTTCGAGCAGCGACGCGTGGGTGTGGCGCAGATCATGGAACCGGACCCGTGGCAGGCCGCTGCGCTGCACGATGCGGTCGAAGAGTTGGCTGATCGATTCGGGGTTGAGGAACCGGCCGGCGGTGTTGCAGAACATCCAGTCGTCAGGCCCGCACGGCAACCCGTCGCGCTCGAGTTGTCGTCGCCACCGTCGGAGTTCGTCGAGGGTGGCGCGGTCGATCTCGACGCTTCGGCGACTGGTGCGTGTCTTGGGTGCGAACTCGACGGGCCGGCCGCCGACGTTCTGCAGGGTGCGTGACACCGACAGGCGGGAATGCGCGACGTTGAGGTCGGACCACTTGAGCCCGACGATCTCGCCACGGCGCATCCCGGTGTGTGCGGCGAGGTGCAGCGCCGGGTAGAGCCGCTGCCCACGGGCGGCGGTGAGGAACGCGCTGAGCTCGGCCGCGGTCCATGACCGTGCGACATCGCTGGCGGGTGGGCGTCGACGGCTGCGCGTGTCACGGGCAACGTTGCGGTCGACGAGCCGGCGGGCGACATCGTGATCGAGCGCGGCGCGGATGACGGCGTGGACCTCGAGGACGGTCTTGGGGGCGCGGCCGGCCCCGTCTGCGCCGCCGGTGGTGGCGAGGGTGTCGTAGATTGTGTCGAGGTGTTCGGCGCGCAGCCGGCGCAACGGGATGTCACCGACGGCCGGGTTGATGTAGCGGTCGACGAACCAGGCGTAGCGGTAGGCGGTGGTGGCACGGAGCTGGCGCCGCTTGTGTGGGATCCAGGTGTTGGTGAGGAACTCGCCGAACGTGATCGGTCCGGTCGGTGCCGCGGGTGTGGCGTCGCGTTCGCGGTCGAGTCGGGCGGCGAGTTGTTCGGCTTCGCTGCGGTCGTGGCCGACGGGGTGCCATCGTCGGCGTTCCCGTCCGGTGAGTGGGTCGAGGCCGTCGTAGGCGACGACGTAGAAGCGGTCCTGGCGTTGCACGATGTAGCTCATCCACGATCATCGACCACTTCGACACCAACCCGAAGTTCAACCTCCCAACGCAAGTCTTCGAGGGACTGCGGCGGCGCCGACCGGGCTCAGTGCTGACGGTCGGTTCCGAAGTCTGGGTGTCGGTGTTGGTGGAGGACCGCCATGACGATCAGCCGGTCATCATCCAGGATCCGGTAACGCACTGCGTACGGGAAGCCGTGAGCGGGGAGCTTGCGCTCGACGATCTCGTCACGGTCGTCACGAATAGCTGGAGAGCCGGTGTTCGGCCATCTGGAGGCACGGACAACGGTTGCGAGGACCGCGTCGAGGAAGCGGTCGCCGAGACCTCGCTCTTGGTCCTCGTACCAGGTCCAGGCGTGCTCGAGGTCGGTGTCGACGAGTTCGTGGTACTCGATACGCAGGCTCACGCGTCGCGCTGGGCGCGGCGGTCGGCGAACCGCTGCTCGATCTCTCCCCAGGTGAGCGTTCGTGCGTCGCCGGTGTCGAGCATCGCTGCGCGTCGTTGCGTTTCTACCGACCACAGGTCGTCGATCTCGGTCTCGTCGACGGTCTCGCTGTCGAGACTCGCCAACAGGTCTGAGGCGATCCGCGCTCGTTCCTGGGTGGGGAGTGCGAGCACCTCTTCTCGTAGGTCGTCGGAGGTCTTGGCCACGTGGTGATCGTACCCGAGCCCGGGTAGCGGGTGCTCGGCGCCGGGGTTCAGGGCAGTCGTGCCCGGTCGAACTCCTGCTGCAGCCGTGGGCGTCGTCGGTGCGTGTCACGTAGCTCGGCGATGAACGTGTCGACGGTGTCGGCGTGGTCGGTGCCGGCGGCGAGCTGGCGCATCTTCGCGAGGCGTCGGGCTGCGAGTCGGTAGTGCTGGGCGCCGGCGATGAGCAGTTCGTGCTCGACGAGTCGTCGCTGGATGGGCAGCACGGCGATCGGGTCGATCGGTTCGTACGCCTTCGCCAGCTCGGCCCAGGTGTGGTCGTCGTCGAGGCGGAGGGCCGCGGCCTGGTCCCATGCGAGGCGCGGGTCCTTGAGCGTGCCGAGCGCGAACAGCACCGCCTGGTCCGGTCTCGCGGCCAACGCGGCGAGTACCTCGTCGCGATAGGCGGACCACGAACTGCCCGCATCTCGGTACAGGCGCGCAGCGGTGGTCGCGGACGGCCACCGGGCGAACACCACATGTCGTGTCGCGACCAGTTCGGCAGGGCGGTGTCGTGCGAGCAGTCCGCACCAGTAGTCGGCTGCCTGCAGCGCCTGATGGTCGGGACGGTGGTCGGCTGCCTGACGGGCCCTGTCGATCGCCAGGTCGATCGAGCTGATCTCCTCGAACGCCTTGGCGGTGTCCTGCAGCCACGCCGTCACCTTGCGGTCGCTGGCGTGGGTGCGGATGATCGCGTCGATGTCGCGGTCATGGACAGCGAGGCGTCGGTCGTTCCACTCCAGCACCCACCGCTCGTGGCGATCGGGAACCAACCAGCGATGCGCTTCCGCCGGCGACGGCGCCAGCGTCGAGCGGATGGCGTCGAGGCGTGCCCGATACATCGTCATTCCGGCATCACCGAGTGCAGGGGCGTAGACGACCGGATCGAGCTCGAAGTAGTCGACGTCACCGTCGAACCGGAACTTGGTCATCCAGTCCACCAACCTGCCCGGCGCAACTCCCGCATCCGCTGCGGCGTCCGGATGAAGCGCCAGCAGTCGTCGGCAGGCATCGCCGATGATCCCGCTCGAGTCGTCAGCACGAGCGATCACCTTGACAGCGCTCGCCAGCGCCGCGTGCACCCACCGTGTAGAACTCGGACGGGTCGGTGGTTGCACGCGCCGCTTCGAGCACATCGACCGCCCCGTGCATGTCGCTGCCGTGCCCGTTGGCCGCGCTCCACCGGTGCAGATCGGCCCGAGTCCGAATCAGCGGAAGGACGGTGTCCGCCAGCGAGGTCACGACGATCCGAAAGGTACTCGTCGGACCCACCGTGGACCGGTCGTCGTCTTGACCCATGGATCCGTTGCAGCTTCGGTTCGTGGTCTATCGACACTTCGTCGAGACCGGCCGTGCGCCGAGCCGACGCGAGCTGGCCGAGGTGGTCGGTGACAGCGGCGCTGTGGACCGCATCCTCCAGGAACTGCACGATCGGCACATGCTGGTCCTCGACGACCGTGAGCATCGTCGAGGCGAGATCCGCATGGCGCAGCCGTTCGCCGCCGAGCCGACCGATTTCCGGGTGACCACCGACACGGGGGCATGGTGGGCGAACTGCGCATGGGACGCGCTCGCGATCCTCGCCGCGCTCCACGCTGACGACCGAATCACATCGACGTGGGCCGACACGGGCCAACCACTCGAGCTGACCGTCAGCGACGGCGAGCTGGACCAACACGACGGGCACGTCACCTTCCCACTGCCAACGAACCGGTGGTGGGACGACATCGTGTTCACTTGAGGCAACATCAGGTTCCTTCGGTCGAAGGACAACCAGCCCGCCGGGGGTGCCACGGCGACACTCGCTCAGATGTGGCCACTGTCGCAGCGCTGGTACGGCGATCGGCTCGAGCACTCCGACGACGTTCGCGTGTCGATCCTGCGCCGGCACCTCGAACGGCTCGGCGCACGCCTGGAGCTCGTCGCCGTGTTCGACGACGAGGACCGTCAGCCTGATTGGCCGCTGTCAGCATCGCGTCAGCACGACTCGCACCCACCAGTGCAGACGAGCGTGGTGACGCCGCTCGGGAGCTGTCCCGTACAACAGCCGTACAACACGACGAGCACCAACGGGATCCCACCAACGC
>JANOEM010000458.1:0-4472 GCA_031413195.1 Actinomycetes bacterium | reverse complement strand
CGGATTCTCGAAACTCGACGTGATGTTCGGACGCACCATCCCCGAGCGGGTGACACACCCGTATGCAGACATCGTGAAATCCGGCGTCACGTTTGTCCGATCCACGATTCGATCGATCGATCCGCTGGCGAAGCGGGTCGAAACCGATGCGGGTGTCTTCGACGCCGACGTGATGGTGGTCGCTCTCGGCGCAGATCTTCACCCCGATGCAACGCCGGGCCTGGTCGAAGGCGGCCACGAGTTCTACACGAACCGGGGGGCCTTCGCGCTACGCGAAGTCTTGGACGACTTTGCGGGCGGCCGGGTCATCGTCGGCGTCACGTCCACCCCGTTCAAGTGTCCACCTGCACCGAGCGAGACCGCCCTCCTCGTTCATGATTTCCTCACCGAACGGGGCCTTCGGGAGACATCTGAGATCTCGTTGGTCATGCCGTTGGGAGTACCGATTCCGCCCTCACCCGAGGCGTCGAAGGCCTTGCTCGCTGCGTTCGCTGAGCGAGGGATCAAGTGGCATCCGAGCCAACTGATCACCGCGCTCGACCCAGCCCGCAAGGTCGCGTTGTGCGCCGACGGCTTTGAGCATCCCTACGACCTGTTCCTCGGCGTACCGGTGCACCGCGCGCCCGAGGTCGTCCAGGAATCGGGCATGTGCGTGGACGGATGGATCCCGGTCGATCCGGTGACCCTCGAGACCGCCTACCCAGGGGTCTATGCAGTTGGCGATGTCACGAGCGTCGGTACGCCAAAGGCCGGAGTGTTCGCCGAGGGCCAAGCCGCAGTGGTCGCCGCGTCGATCAGTGCACAGATCAGGGGCGACCTTCCCAGCGTCGGCTACGACGGCACCGGAGTGTGTTATCTCGAGTTCGGCAACCACCAGGTCGCGAAGGTCGAGGTCACGTTTCTCAGCGGTCAAGCCCCGAACGGCAAGCTGCAGGGTCCGTCAGCGGCCCTCGCCGACGACAAAGTCACCTTCGGCGCCAGCCGGATCAAGCGCTGGTTCGGTCGCGAATGGAGCATTCCCTGACCCGCCGGCATGCGCGTGTATCACGCGTGATACGATCAGGTCGATGCACACCGTCACCGTCCGGGAACTTCGTAACAATGGAGGCGAAGTCCTCAATCGCGTCTTGCTCGGTGACACGATCGTCGTCACTCGCGACGGTCACGAGGTTGCGGAGCTCCGACCCCTGGCATCGCCCGCGCTCGACTCCAAGACACTGCTGGAACGATGGCGCAACCTCCCGCCTATCGATGCGGATGCGTTTCGGACCGACCTCGACGAGCTCTTGGACCCATCGCTGTGAGCGCTCGACCGAACGGAATTCTCGACACGAGCACCGTCATACTCCTCGCGCGCATCCTTGATCCCGACGAGTTGCCAACGCACCCGACAATCACGGCGATCACATTGGCGGAGTTGAGCGTCGGTCCGCTGGTCGCGAAGAGCAATGTCGAGCGCGCCGCGAGATTGGCGCACGTCCAGCAGGCCGAGCACGACTTTCAAGCGCTGCCGTTCGACGACGCCGCTGCCCGCGCGTTCGGACGAGTCGCCGCAAGTCTGCGCTCCACCGGTCGCAAACCAACGGCGAGGGCATACGACGCGTTGATCGCAGCGACAGCCCTGGCAAACGACCTGCCGATCTACACCGTCAATCCGAACGACTTTGCAGGCATCGACGGACTCGATGTACGACGGGTCGATCACCCGGACAACGTGTAGCGCACGGTCTTCAGCGATCGATGCCGGAGTCAGCCACAGCCACAGCCGTTCTTCGGAACGCAGTCTGTGCCGGGGTCGAGCACCAGACGACCACGGTCCGCCTTCATCTTGATGACGAAGCGCTGACCGCCCACCGGCCCGTCCTTGGTGACTTGCGTCAGATCCAACGTCAGCACGCCGGCACCCATGCGATGCTGGGCAGTCGGGATGAACCGGACTTGTACAGCGGCGAACCGGCCTGGACTCAACGTGAGCGGACCGACAAACGCGCCCGCGCCGAGCACTCGATATGTCTCGTCTGCGATCTGCTCGATGCCCTCTTGGACGAACTCGGACTTCTTCCACAGGGCAGCGAACTCGGGCGTCACGTCGAACCAGACCTGTCCCCAATCGAAGATCGAGAACTGCTCGTCCTTGGGCGTTGTGAACTCGAGTCGAGCGATCTGCCGCTTCTCACCGAAGTTGCCGACGATTGCGGAGCTGGTTCGCCCGCCACTCACATCATCGACCACGGTGATGTTCTTCCAGACGATGTTGTTGTTGTCGCGCACGTTGGCGACAAGATCGCTGGTTTCGACGGCGGCCATCCCAAATCCGGGCGCCGGGCCCGTCTCGATCCGAGACAGCAGGCAGAAGTGTCCACGATCGGCACCGAACGACGCGTAGTTGGCCGGATTCGGCGGTGCCCAGGCGAACGCAAGGATGTCGTCGTCACCTGCCGACACCGAAACAGGCTGAGAACCGATCGCGCCGCCCATCACCGCAGGAGTGGTAACGCTGCCGTCCCACGGTGAGGGCCATGAGAGCCCGGTGGATGCCTTGGCCCAGTACAACCTCACGGTGCCCGATGCGCTGCCGCTGCAGCCACGGTTTCGAACCCGGACGTACACCGTGGTCGTCGATGATCCGAACTCAGGATTCTGGTGGTCTTGGTTGACGATGCCGTTGTTGTCGTTGCGGACCCAGATGTCATCACTGATCCACATTGGTTGCCCCGACGGGTCGGGTTCCGATCCGAAGTCATCCGACACATCCTTCGACCAAAGGTCGGTGCCAGAGACTCCCGTTGGCGGCACAAGTCCGTCGGACGCGAGCAGGCTCGCTCGCACGGTGTGCAGCGTCGCATCCATTCGAACGCTCTGATCAGCCGAGAACATGAACATCGCGAGGTCGTCGGTGTAGTCCATGTAGTTCATGAACATGTCGCCATTCGGACCGTTCGAACACGAGACCTGCGGGAACGACGGTGTTCCGAAGTGCTTGTCTGCCTGGTTCGGCGTATCGGCCACGTTGTCCGAGCCCGAACACGCGCCGTTGTCGTCACCCCAGATGTGATTGAGGTTCAGATAGTGACCGATCTCATGGGTCAGGGTCCGGCCGCGGTCGTACGGCGCGTCGAGCACCCCGGTCGAGCCGAACGCCCGGAAGTGACATCGCACTCCCTGATTCGGGTTTCCGGGAAAGGATCCCTTGCCGAGCAGACCATCGGTGTAGTTGCACACCCAGATGTTGAGATACTTCGTTTCGTCCCACGGATCATGGCCTCCACCCGCTGCGGTCAGCATGCCGGTCTGGTTCCTCGTCCAACCGGTCACCGAGGTTTCGGTTCGGGTGATCCCGGTCGTCACACCACAGCTGGGATCTCGAACGGCTAGAGCGAACTCGATCCGGCAGTCGGCGGCCACCCCGGCGAAGACCGACGGCACCGAACCAGCGTCGGCGTTCAGACGCCGAAAGTCGGCATTGATGACCGCAATCTGTGAATTGATCTGTGCATCGGAGATGTTCTGTTGGGCGGTGTGCCACACCACATGCACGACCACAGGAATGCGGATGATGCCGGTACGAGCCCCCTCGTCGCCAAACAAGCGCGTCCACTCCTGGACATCTTGCTCGATCCGCTGCCGGCGCCACCGGTATTCGGGGTCGAGTCGGATGAGCCGACGATGCTCCTCCATCGTGCCGCAGCGAAACTGCGCCGGCGGGACCTGCTCTTCATTCTTGTTCGGACGCTTTGCCATTGCACTGACCTCAACTCTCGGGACGGAGAGGCGGATGCCTCACTCCCACAGAGCGTGCAGATCAGTCAGTGATACGCGAGTGTTCCTGGGGAGTGTGCGCCGGAGAACGGTGTGAGGGTCAACGCACCGTGTCTCGGCGGATGAAACGGGCGTTACGGCTACGCGACCCCTCTCTGTCATGGTGGGGATGCCGGTTCCCCGGCTGCACTCATCAAGTCCGGGTCGACGCCCACCACATCCAACACTGGACACACGACGGTCCAACCATCGATTCGAACCTGGTCTGCCTCTGCCGACGCCATCACCGACTGATGCACGGACAAGGCTGGAACATCACCGGCAACCCGAACGGCGCACCGTGGTTCCACCAGCCCAACGGCACAACCCTCGCCGCCCAACCTCTCGACCTCCCCTACGCCCTCGACGTCATCACCGACAACGAGTGGGTCCGAAGCGAGGGCGGGCGCAACAACTACCAGCGGTAGTGGGCGAAGGCCTTGTTGCTCTCGGCCATCTTCTGCATGTCGTCACGACGTTTGACGGCGGCACCGAGGCCGTTGGCGGCATCGAGGATCTCGCCGGCGAGGCATTCGGCCATGGTCTTCTCACGGCGCTTGCGGCTGAAGTCGACCAACCAGCGGATGCTGAGGGTGTTCGCACGGCGGGGACGAACCTCGACCGGGACCTGATAGGTCGCGCCACCGACACGGCGGCTGCGAACCTCGAGCGGG
>JANOEM010000457.1:0-4911 GCA_031413195.1 Actinomycetes bacterium | reverse complement strand
GCATCACCGCCGCCGCCGGAACACCAAGCGATAACCCGTCCCCGTATTTCCCATCGGATGATCTGGCGCGCGCCCGGGTGGGACGGAGATCATCCATCGGGCGCCATCGGATGATCTGGCGCGCGCCCGGGTGGGACGGAGATCATCCATCAGGGGGTGCGGGATGGAGGGCGGCGAGTACGAACTCGATCAACTCTCGGCGGAGGCGGCGCAGTCCGGTGGCAGAGACCGGCCATCCGACAGCCCGCAGGGCCTCCGGTTCGGTCGCGATACCAGTGACCGTGGCGTAGACGAGCGCAACGACGAGACCCGGATCCGCACGCCGCAGCCGACCGGCGTCCATCTCGTCGCGCAAGTAGTCCGTGGCTCGACGGACGAACGGTTGCACCTGGAGAGTCAACCGTTCGGCATGAGCGGGCGAGAGCCGACTCACCTCGCGGACGAGACCGAGCAACGCAGGGCGCCGAACGGCTGGGCGGAAGACTGCCTTGACGACGGCCTCCACCCGAGCCAGCGGCTCGTCGGGCGCCGCACGAACGGCTGCCTCGATCACCGCGGCGAGCTCCAGTGCGGTCTGTTCGAGCACCGCGTCGAGTAGTTCGTCCTTGGACGGGAACCAATACAGAAGGGTCTGCTTGGCGACCCCGACCACGCCGGCGATCTCGTCGAGCGACGTCGCTGCGAAACCACGCGAGCCGAACAGGTCAACACTGGCCTCCAGGATTGCCGCCCGCGTGTTCCCCCTTCGTGTCACCGTCGTTGTCTACCACATGGTAGAAAGAGGTCCGTGAAATCGAGCCGCAGCCAATGATCGCCGAGCAGCTCGCCGGTCGCACGATCGCCGTTACCGGCTCGACGGGCTTCGTCGGGACCGCGCTCGTCGAGCGCCTGCTTCGGTGCGCTCCCGGCTGCGACCTGGTCTTGTTGATCCGGGGTGGCAAGCGCGGCGCCCCTGAGCGTGCACGTCGGGAGATCTTCAAGAACGACTGCTTCGATCGCCTTCGCGGCGAGCTCGCCGGCACTGCGGAGTCCTTCGAGGAGATGATCGCCCGCCGCGTCCAGACCGTCAACGGCGATGTCAGTACCGACGGGCTCGGGTTAAACGAAGCCGACCGGGCGTTGTTCGCCACCTGTCACACCGTCATCCATTCGGCGGCAGCAGTCGCGTTCGATTCGCCGCTCGACTCCGCCGTCGAAATCAACCTGCTCGGCCCGACCCGAATCGCCGAGACTCTGCAACAGTTGGGCGTTGCACCGCATCTCGTTGCGGTCAGCACCTGTTACGTCGCGGGGAACCGTCGCGGAAATGCACCGGAAGAGCTGGTCAGCGAGGGCCCGTTCGACCTCGGCCTCAGCTGGCGCAAAGAGGTCACGGCATCGCGTCGGTTACGCAGCGACGCAGAAGCCGCAAGCCGCCTCCCCGAAACCCTGCGGCGTTTCCGGGCCGAGGCCCGCACGGAGCTGGGAGCTGCCGGAGCGCCGGCGCTCGCAGCCAAGACCGAACAGCTTCGGGAGCGGTGGGTGACCGATCAGCTGGTCGAAGCAGGCCGGGCCCGCGCAGCCAGCGTTGGATGGCCCGACGCCTACGCATTCACCAAAGCGCTTGGTGAGCAAGCGCTGATGGAATCGAAGGGCGACATCCCGGTCAACATCGTTCGTCCCTCGATCATCGAGTCAGCCCTGGCCGAGCCGAAGCCGGGATGGATCCGCGGATTCCGGATGGCCGAGCCGGTGATCCTCAGCTACGCCAGAGGGCTGCTCACCCAGTTCCCGGGCGTGCCAGAGGGAACCGTCGATGTCATCCCGGTCGACATTGTTGTGTCGGCGATCATCGCCGTAGCGGCGGTCGGACCCTCGGCGCCGCGCATCACCCAGGTCGCGAGTGGCGGGGTCAACCCGTTGAAGTACCAGACCCTGGTCGACAACATTCGCGGCTGGTTCACCGAGCACCCTCTCTACGACGCCGAGGGTCAGCCGATCGTCGTACCGGAGTGGAAGTTTCCCGCAAGGGGCAAGGTCCAGCAGCAGCTCAAGCGGGCCAAGACTGTGGTCACCCGCGCTGAACAGACGTTGCAGAAGCTGCCACTGCGCGGGACCCAGGCGGCATGGGCCGCCAAGCTGGAAGAACGAAAGATCGACATCGAGCGCGCCTACGAATACGTGCAGCTCTACGGCCTGTACACCGAATGCGAAGCGCTGTACCAAGTCGACAACCTGCTTGGCATCTGGGATGACCTTGACGACAAGGATCGTGCCGCGTTCAACTTCGATCCACGATCGGTCGACTGGCCGACCTACATCACGACGATCCACCTGCCGTCGATCGTCACCCACGCTCGGGCCATGACCAAACCCGGCAAGAACCGCAACGATCGTACCGATCGGCTCCGCCGCAGTGTTCTGTCCCCCGACCGCCACGTCGCAGCGTTCGATCTCGAGAACACCCTGATCAGCAGCAATGTCGTCGAGAGCTTCTCGTGGCTGGCGACGCGACGCTTGAACGCCCCCGAACGAATTCGATACGTGCTGCGGACCCTCGCCCAGGCACCGAGCCTGTCGGCGATGGACCGCAAGGACCGTGCCGACTTCCTCCGCTTCTTCTACCGCCGCTACGAAGATGCCCCGGTCGACCAGATCGCCGAGGACAGCAAGGAACTGCTGACCCAGTTGATCGTGACGAAGAGCTTCCCGGCTGGTATCCGGCGGGTCCGCGAACATCGTGCCCTCGGCCATAGAACCGTGTTGATCACGGGAGCGATGGACTTCGCCGTCGCCGGCTTGAAGCCGTTGTTCGACGAGATCGTCGCAGCGGAAATGACCGTGCGCCCGGATGGCACCTACAGCGGAGAGCTTGCCAAGGTACCGCCGACCGGTGAGACCCGAGCCCAGGTGCTGGCCGACTACTGCAAGGCCGAAGGATTGCTGCTCGAAGAGTCGATCGCGTATGCGGACAGCACAAGCGATCTCCCGATGCTCGAGTGCGTCGGATTCCCGGTAGCGGTGAATCCCGAGACCCGGCTTGCGGCAATCGCGCGCAAGCGCGGATGGCTCGTCGAGGACTGGTCGAAGGCGCCAGGCGGCCCGCGTCCGTTGCTGCCACTCGGCACGATGCTCAGCGAGCGCGAACGGAAACGAGCCTTCGTCGGCAGCGCTTCGATCAGAGGGAGAGACTGATGAAGGCGCTCCAGGTCTCTCGCAAGATCGCCCGGCTCGGTCTTGCCCGGATGGCATCGGCCGTCAGCCCGTCGGCTGCTGCCAAAGTCGGTCCGATCAAGCTCGTGTCGATCGATCCCCCGGCCCCACTCGGCGAAGGCTGGCACATCGTCAAGACCCGCCTCAGCGGTATCTGCGGCAGCGATCTCTCCACGATCGAGGGCCATGCCTCCACTTACTTCGACGACCTCGTCAGCTTTCCGTTCACACCCGGGCACGAGGTCGTCGGCGAACTGAGCGACGGGACCCGGGTCGCGATCGAACCGGTACTCGGCCACGCGGCCCGCGGTTTTCCGCTCCCTTTCCCAGACGCTGCACCGGGCGACGGCGACGACTACGCACACCTTGCGCTCGGACCGCTCGAAGCCGGGATCCAAACAGGCTTCTGTCATTCGACCGGAGGCGGATGGAGCACGTTCTTCCAAGCGCATTCGTCGCAACTGCATCACGTACCGGACAGTCTCAGCGACGAAGCGGCCGTGATGATCGAACCGGCCGCCGGAGGTATCCACACAGCTCTAATGTGCTGGAAGTCGATCGCAACGGTCGAACAACCCGTCATCGCGGTTCTCGGCGCCGGAACGATGGGACTGTGCGCGATCGCGGGGCTGCGCCGGCACATACCCGGCGCACACATCATCGTCGGCGCCCGCTATCCACATCAGCAGTCGTATGCGCGTGCGTTCGGTGCCGACGAGGTGGTTGCGCCGGCAGAGTTGGCCCGTGCCGTGCGGCGCACCGTTGGTTGCCACGTCATCGGCGACTACCTCAGCGGTGGGGCCCATGTCACCATCGATGCAGTGGGCAACAGCGGCTCGATCGAATCCTGCCTGCAGATCACCAAGCCGCGGGGCACCGTCATCCTGATGGGAATGCCAGCCGAAGTGACCGTCGATCTCACGGGCCTTTGGCACCGCGAGACAACGATCTCGGGCTCATACACGTACGGCACCGAAACACTGCCCGATGGCTCCAGTGCCCGAACGTTCGACCTCGCGATCGCGATGGTCGCCGAGTTCGACATGGGCCGGCTGATATCGGCCGCGTATCCCCTCGAGCAGTTCGAGGATGCCATCGCCCACGCTGCCGCCGCAGGTCGACGCGGCGCCGTCAAGGTCGTGTTCGACCTGCGCGACCCCGTACCCACCACGACGCCCATCACGACACCCACCCGAAACTTGGAGAAGCACTGATGCCTCGCCCCGGATTTGTCCTCGAGGTGGACCGCAACACGCCACCCATCCTGTTCTGGCGCGGCGAGAACTTCAGTCTCGAGCGGTTGCCCGCAGGACGCAGCAGGGTGATCTACGCTCCCGAACCGCTCGAGCCGTTGAAGGACATCGACGGATCGATCGTCGATGCGCTGCTCAACCCGATCGATCACGACCCGCTTCCCGAGTTGCTGTTCCCCGGGATGAAGCTGACCATTGCATTCGACGACATCAGCCTGCCTCTGCCGCCGATGACGCGGCCCGACATCCGCCAGCGGGTGATCGAGGCCGTTCTCGACATGGCCGCCGACGCAGGCGTCGACGATGTCCACATCATCGCCGCACTTGCGCTCCACCGCCGGATGACAGAGGCCGAACTGCGCCATGCCGTCGGCGACCGGGTGTACGACGCGTTCGCTCCGCGAGGGTTCCTGTACCAACACGACGCCGAGGATCCCGACGCGCTGGAGTACCTCGGTCAGACGCC
>JANOEM010000456.1:0-32929 GCA_031413195.1 Actinomycetes bacterium | reverse complement strand
CGACGATCGATTGGCCGAGATCGCGGCAGGCATCGCTGACGCCTCGCATCCTGAGCTCCACCCCCAGGCCGACCTGTACGATTCGCTGAGCGTCGCCGACCTCATCGAAGAACTGCAGTTGGGCGAGTTGGCGCGAGTCTTTGCGACGCGCAACATGCAGGGTGAGTTCGCCGCAGAACCGAGCGAGGTGTCGCTGCTGTTCATCGCCCAGCAACGCGCCGTGTATGCCGAGTCCGCTGCGAGTCACGGCGATGTCGAAGCGCAGCGCCTGCTCGGTGGCGTGAGTCAACTCACGACGCTGCTTGCTGATTCGCTCCCTCCGGCAACGGTTCGGCTCGAGCAGCCGGTCATCGCGATCGAGACCACCGACCGCGGTGTTCGGGTCTTCACGGATGCCGAAGTGTTCTCTGCCGATCATGTCGTGGTCGCTTGCTCGTTGATCGCACTTCGGGCGATTCGTTTCGATCCGGGCCTTCCCGCAGAACTCGCCGACGCCGTCAACGGACTCGGATACGGAACTGTCACCAAGACTGCGCTGCAGTACCCTCGCCGAACCTGGCCGGCCGGCTACGCCACCACCGAGGGAAGCGCCCAGCGCGTGTACGAGCCGACAGAAATGGCCGACGGCGACTGCGGCATTCTGATGGCCTACACCGGTGGCGCCGGTGGACGGTCACTCGGCGCGCTTGCCGAGAAGCAACGGATGCAATTGATCGAAGCGAGCCAACGCGAGATGTACCCGGACTTGTCACCCAGTATCGGCGGCTTCTCGCAGGCGTGGTCGGCCGAACCGCACTTCGGTGGGAGCTACGCGGTGTATCGGCCGGGGGAGATCGGTCGGTTCTGGCGATCGTTGCGACAACCTCACGGACGGATCCATGTCGCCGGTGAGCATGCCGCTACGTGGACCGGATACCTCGAAGGAGCCGTCGAATCGGGAGAAGTCGTTGCGGCGCGTCTTCTCGCGACCGACTAGCGTTTCCGGATCATGCCAAGTACCAACGCGCCCCGTGTCGCGCTCGGGCCATCTACCGCTCCAACATGGATGGCAGACGCCATTCACGCCGGCGGTGGTGAGGTCGTCGAGGTCGCTGACGCGGAGGCGCTGGTTTGGGCTGATCTGCGGATGGTCGACGAACTCGCCGGGGTGCTGCAGGACGCCGGCCACGTGCGATGGGTGCAGTTGCCGTTCGCCGGCATCGAAGAAGTAGTCCACCTGATGGATACCGAGCGGGTCTGGACGTGTGCCAAGGGCGTCTACGCGAAACCCTGCGCCGAACTCGCGCTGACCCTTGCGCTCGCCGGGATGCGCGGGCTCGGCAAGTACGCTCGTGCGAGCAAGTGGACCAAGCCCCGCGGTGCCAACCTGTTCGGCGCACGAGTCACGATCATGGGTGGTGGTGGTATCGCCGAGGAGTTGGTGAAACTCCTTCGCCCGTTTGATTGCCATGTCACGGTGGTGCGCAACCGGGTGTTGGAAATGGAGGGGGCCGATGTCGTGGTCGAAGCGGACAGGTACGCCGACTGTCTGCCTGGCGCCGACCTTGTGGTGTTGGCGCTTCCGCTCACCCCCGAGACCGAAGGCATGATCTCGCGTGGCGAGCTGGAGATGATGGAGCCGCATGCGTGGCTGATCAACGTGTCGCGTGGCGCTCACGTCGTGACGGACGACCTGGTCTGGGCACTCGAGAACAAGGTCATCGGCGGAGCAGGCCTCGACGTCACGCTCCCAGAGCCACTTCCGGCGGAACATCCGCTGTGGTCGATGAACAACTGCATCATCACCCCTCATGTCGGCACCACCTCCGATATGGCGATCCCACTGCTCGCCGCACGGATCACCACGAACGTTCGACGATTCGCAAAGGGCAAGAATTTGATCGGACCTGTCGACGTCGACCTCGGGTACTGAGTGCGGTGGGCGCGATGAGTGTTTGCGGTAGCGCACGCCATGAATGATCCTCCCAGGCTGCTGGCTGCCTTCGTCAGCGACGGCAGGATCACTCAGATCCCGACCGCGCATGCCAAGCGACGGCTGTTGCTCGAGTGGTTGGCGCAAGATTTCGAGCCCGGTCGACGGTACAGCGAGTCGATGGTCAACTTGATGTTGGGCCAACACCATGCGGACACGGCTGCCCTCCGGCGATACATGGTCGACGAGGGAATTCTCGACCGAGCGGACGGGCAGTACTGGCGTTGCGGCGGACCCGTCGATGAGCCTGTCGGCGAAGCGCCTCGGTAGCGTGAAACCATCGCCGACCTGTACGAACGCCTCGGGGTTTCGCCCTCTGCTCCTCGCGAGGAGATCCGAGGTGCGTATCGCGCCCTCGCCCGTCGGCACCACCCGGACGCCGATGGCGGGGCGTCTGCATCGCGGATGACCGAGATCAACGAGGCATGGCATGTTCTGTCGGATCCCGCGCGGCGCGCCGTCTACGACGCACAGTCCCGCGAACCGACCACCACGCGAGTCGAAAGCGGTAGCCGAACCACGTCTGGTGGGCCACAATCCGGGTCGCCGATGTACCGCACGGTCACGTCGTCGCCCGTGGCCCCGGCAAAGTTTCCATGGCGATTCATGGTTGGTGTGGCCGCAGTCGGGATTGCGTTCGTGCTGGTGAACGCAGCGTTGACGAAGCCCGCGAATGAACCTGCGCCGGACAATCTGATGCAGGTCGGGTCGTGCGTGGAGATCCTCGACAACGGCGACGTGAAGGAGGCCCGCTGCAGTGATGCCAACGACGGAGTCGTTGCCGATCTGCGTGCGATCGAGTCGATCTGCCCTCCCGGAACCGAGGTCCATCGAGATCGGCAGGGCATGGGCAACATGTGCATCCGGCTGACTGACGTGAGCAACTGAGATGGCCTCGGTCGATCTCGGGGTCGTGCGCGCCCAACTCGAGCGTTGGGCCGGAATTCACTACCACGAGGGCGTGACGGTGTCGGACCTGCGGCCGATGCCCGGGCACGCCGGATTGTCGTTCGGTTTCACGTTGTCCGATCCGACCGGAATACTCGACCGACTGGTGATTCGGATGCCCCCTGCCGGGGTTCGTAGATCCGGGAACACCGACGTGCTGCGCCAGGTGCCATTGCTGCGTGCACTCCAGCGTTGCCAGGTCCCGGTCGCTGACGTGCGCTGGTGGGACAGCGACGAGCAATGGTTCGGCGTACCGTTCTTGATGGTCTCGCTGCTGCCGGGCAGCACGTTCATCGTTCGGGACCCGGACCCTTCGTTTGCCTTGGCCGGGGTCACGGCGGCGAGCGTGATCGAGCAGTCCGTCGATGCGCTGACTCTCGTTCACGCGGTGGACTGGACGGTCGATCTCGCCGAGTGGCAGGTGCCGATTCACCTCGACGCCGAAGTCAAGTTCTGGGATCCGCTGCTCGCAAAGTCAGCAGACCCGGCGTGGATCGACATCGGCCACAGGACACGCGATCTGCTGCTGAACGCGGTCCCCGAACTTCCGTCCGTCGGCATCTTCCACGGCGATTTCCAGACCAACAACCTCTTGTTCGACGGCGGCCGGTTGATCGCGATCCTTGACTGGGAGATCAGCGGAATCGGCGCCCAGTTGCTCGATCTCGGGTGGCTGCTGATGATGAACGATCCCGAGTCGTGGGCCGATTCCGATGGTCTGGTTGGCGTGGCCGATGCTGACTCGTTGATCGCCCGATACGCCGATCTGTCCGGTCGCAATGTCGAAGCGGCCGACGTCGACTGGTACAGGGCTCTCGCGGGCTATCGCTTCGGCGTCATCGCCTGTTTCAACGTGATGTTGCACCGGTCCGGCAAGCGACCGGATCCGGAATGGGACCGGATTGCTGCGAGCGTGCCTGCCCTGTTTGGCCGGGCCGCGCAGTTGCTCAGCCGCTGACACTGCCGGAACGAACTTGGTCGGCCGCGATCTTGGCTGGGTTGAGCTGCGTTCCGTCAGGCGACGTTGAAGTAGCCGTTCAAATCGGCGACCAACTGGGTGCCTTCGGAGACGTACAGGCAGACCTTGCCGCCGAAACCGACACGAACCGGGGTGAGGTTGGCCCGGTCGACCGTCCGGATGAAGTTGAGGAACGAGGCCAGTGGTCGTGCCTTGCCGCATGGCCAGGCGGTGACGAAGCCTGGACCGGCGGCCTCGGTGATCGTCACGTTCAGCATTACCGCAACCGCATTCGTCGGAACGCCGTTGGTGCCGGTGACCTGGAGTTGGATCACTTCGCCGCGACCAAGTCGTGCCGGCCGGGATCCAACGACACCAGTACCATCGCGTGTGTCGAGCACACGAACAGGACTGACCGCGGTGAACAAGACGTCAGCAAGCGGCGCGAAGTATCCCTGTACATCGACGATCAGTTCGGTGGCCACGGAGGCGAAGAAGCACACCTGCCCTGTCGACGACAGCCGAACTGTGACGAGGTTTGAGACAGTCGGGTCCGACGGATCGAAGTTCAGGTTCGAGACCGTGGGCCTGACTCGATCGCACGGGAACACCGAGATGAACCCGGCACCAGTTGAATCGGCCACGGTGACGTTCATCGTGACGGCGCGGGCATCGGAGTCCGACGGAACTCCACCGGCGCCGGGAATGGTGAGGGCGAGGATCTCACCAGCGACGAGTGGTCCGATCGCCCGTGTTTCCAACCCGGTTCCATCGCGCGTGTCGATGATCCGTGCTGGGTCGAGTTGGCGATAGCGGAATCCGGGAACTGCGGCGAAGTTGTCGGCGTACCAGCCGGACACATCAGCGACGAGTTGGGTCTGGGTCGACGTGAAGAAGCAGACCTTGCCGTCGGTGCCGACCTTGGCGGTGACCAGGTTGGCCACGTTCACCCCACGCCTGACGTTGACGTTCGAGGCGAGCGGGCGGGCATTGCCACATGGGTAGACCGTGACGTATCCGTTGCCGGTGGCCTCAGTGACAGTCAGGTTCAGTACGACCGCTCCAACCCCGGCGTCGGGCACGCCACCGACGCCGGTGACATCGAGTTCGGTGACGATCCCGGCACCGCGAGGGCCAGGGCGTTGATCGGCGACCCCTGTCCCGTCGCGGGTGTCCAGGATCCGGACCGGATCGACAGGCGTGAACGTTCCCTCGATTGCGACGGCCGCAGACGCTGTCCCGCCCATCGCAACGAGTGCGGTGGCGAAGACGGCGAGTGCCGCAGTGGCCGAAATCAGCTGTCGTGCTCTCAGTGTTGCTCTCAGTGTTGCTCTCATGGTGGCTCCTCGGATCAGGGTCACTGTTGTGACGCCGGTGAGCTTGAAAGGCAGATGTGATCAGGATGTGATCGATCGGTCATCGAGTCACGTAGCTGCGAGTATCTTGATCACGCCTTCAGCGATCGCGCCTACAACAGCCGGATCGATCTGGCGCTGGGAGTCGTTCGCAACGATTGCAACAACGAAGCGCCGCCCATCGGCACGTTGCAGCAGCCACGACACAGAAGCGATGTCAGGCCGAACCTCGCCCGCGTAGCTGAACTTCGTCCACACGGCAGGATCAAGTGTCGCCCCCGGCTCGGCCGTGAGGATCTGCTCGAGCGGTTCCTGCCCAGGAAGGCCACGTTGACTGTCGATCCACACCTGAGCCTTGCCGAGCTCGGCCGCTGACGCGAACCAGCCGATTGTGTCCAGTTCCATGACCGGCTGCGCTCCAGCATCGTCGGGCAGAGCGTCGTCAGGAAGTACTTCGTCGCTCAGATCGGCTAGCACCTGGCGGCGAACGTTGATGTCGCCGGCGGCATAGCGGTCCGCGATCCGAGAATTCGCTTCGGAGGTGAGAATTGAATGTTCGCGCGTGGTCAGCCAGGGCAGAGTCCGGGCTTGGGAGTCCTCGCCGAGGCCCATCGACGGCGCGAGACCCTCGACCTGATCGCGGCCCACAGCGGCGATGAGGAGGTCGGTTGCGGTTTGATCCGACTCTGCCATCATCAGGAGCGCGGCACCGCTGACGCTGATCGTGGACCCATCGGTGATGGTCAACGGATCGTCCCAACCGAGGTCGCCGCCCGCTACTCGATCGGTGACGATTCCGAGCACATACAACGTCGACGCTGATCCGATTGCGGCGATGGCGTTCGGAGTCCGATCGTGGACCGTCGTCGAGGAACTGTCGGGGGCCACCTCGGCTGCGATCAAGGAGCTGAAACCCGGTAGCCCGCCAAGGGCATCGTCCACTTCGGCCCAGGTCGTCGGGACTGCGAACTCGACGGACGAGGAAGCACCTGATGAGCTCACGGACTGCGCTGGCGAATCGTCCGAGTTGCATCCAGCGAGGCCGAACCCGCTCAGTACTGCGATGACAACCACATCAGCGAATGGCCTGAATCGCATGGGTTGCGACCGTAGTTGGCGCGGAGACGGAATGGTCGGCAGCATCGGTCGGAAGCGTGCGGGAGAGCGTGCCGCGCTGCTACCATACGGCTCGCCCTGGGGCGATTAGCTCAGTTGGTAGAGCGCTACGTTCACACCGTAGAGGTCATCGGTTCGAGACCGGTATCGCCCACCATGAAGGCTCTTCCCGCTGGTGCTGTCAGCAAATGTCGGGCCATGGACGACATTTGCCGCCTGCGTCACCGCGGCCAGTAGTAACTTTGCGTCGTGTCTCGCCTGTGTGAACGTCCTGGATGCTCCGCTCCTGCCGACGTTGCATACGGAATGGACAGCGATCAATTGTTGGTTTGGCTCGAACGTGTTCCCGCCGACGGGGAACGGTCGCGAACCGGGGCGGTGTGCCGGCGTCACGCAGACGCGATGGTGGTGCCGCGAGGCTGGACCCTCGACGATAGGCGGGAGTCCCGCCCCCGGCTGTTCAGGGTCTCGGACAGTTCCTCCACTGCCAGAGCGAAGCGGGTCCCCAGTCGCCGGCCGAATGAATCGACGGTCCCTCCAGCAGAGCAACTTTCGCTGTTGGACGACACGAACGGGGCCACACTGCAAGACCCCCTAGACGACGAGGTCACCGTCGGCGAGATTCGACCGCTGGGCGTTCCGGACTCCGACGAGACCCAAGCCATCCCGTGGCGTTTCGAGTTCAACGAGCGCGACGATCTTGGCGGCCTCTTGAACGTCGACAGCCCGCTGCTGTCGCGGGCGTTCCGCGGCCAACAGCGGGCTGACTGACACGTCTGGCTGGCACGTCTGGCTGGATCAGCGCGGTTCGTTCAGGAGCAGTGCTCGGCGATCCAGGTCGGAGCCTGCGCCAAACGCTCGGTGACTCGATCGAGTGCGGCCTGCAGCCGTTCGATCCGCTTGTCGATCTTGGTGACGAGCTTGGTCCGTCCGGCCTCGTCGGCCTTGACCCGAAGTTCGGCGAGCTTCGCGAGCCGGGCGTTGAGGTTCGTCTGGCGCTCGGTGATCTTGGCCACGATCTGATCGGAGTTCTCGCAGACCTTGGCGATCTTGGCATCGCGGCCGGTGGAGGATCCGTCGCCGTCGCCGCCACCCGCGAAGGCGGCCGAAGCGCCCCCGACGGAGATGGTGATGGCAAGTGCTGCTGCTGTGAGGGAGTGCTTGGTGAGGTTCATGGGTGCATCATCATCGGCAGATATGAACAAACGATGAGGACTTCGTCAGCAAACGGCAATACTGCTGACGTGGATCTCACCGTCGATCTGTCCGCTCCGTGCGCTCCTGACGAGCTGTTCGGTTGGGTCGACGACCTCGGCCGTTACCCGCAGTGGATGGGTCTGGTGCATGCCGCAGTTCCAGCCGATCACGAAGCAGGCGAAGCATCAGCCAAACTGTTCCCTGTGTGGAATGTCGAGATCCGTGCCCGGATCGGTCCATTCTCGCGATCGAAGCGTTTGACGATGGCGCGCACGGTGTGCGAACCATCGTCGAACGTCGTGTTCGAACGGTATGAGACCGACGGGCGCAAGCACAGCACCTGGCGGCTCGGGGCACGCGTCGTGCCCGTTGGTTCCGGCAGTCGGTTGGAGATGCACCTCCACTATGGCGGTTCGCTCTGGACGGGCGGATTGATGGAGCGTGCGCTGTCGGACGAGATCAACCGGAGCCGTGATCGGCTGGTGCGGTTGATCGCCGATTCCAGGCTGTGAGCCGACCGTCGCCTCGTCGTTCCAACGCGAGCGGCATTCCGAAACATTCGCTCAGGGATTCCGCGGTGAGCACGTCGTCGAAGGCCCCCGCAGCGAGGATTCGACCATCAACAAGCAACATCGCGTGCGTCATCCCCGGTGGCACCTCGTCGACGTGATGGGTGACCAGCACCAGCGGGGGAGCAGTCGGGTTGGTGGTGATCTCGGTCAGCGCTTCGACCAGCTGTTCGCGGCCGGCGAGATCGAGGCGTGCGCTCGGTTCGTCGAGCACGATCAGATCGGGCTCGTTCATCAGCGATCTTGCCAGGAGCACGCGCTGCTGCTCGCCGGACGACAGCGTGCCCAGACTGCGCTCGGCGAAATGACCGACGCCCATCTGATCGAGGCAATCGCGGGCTCGCAGGTAATCGTCGGTCGAGTACTTGTGCCACCATGGCTCGAGGGCTGCAAAGCGAGCCGTCACGACCACGTCTTGCGCTGTCAGCGCTGGCCGCAACTGAGCACCGAGCGCAGCGGACATCACACCGATCCTTCGACGAAGCACCCGAACGTCGGTGTGGCCGAGTTGCTCGCCGAGCACGCGCACGGTGCCTGATGATGGGTGCTCGTACATCGTTGCGATTCGCACCAGCGTTGTCTTGCCGGATCCGTTCGCTCCCAGGATCAGCCAGCGTTCGCCGGGCGCCACCTGCCAGGACACGCTGTCGAGGATCTGTCGTCCATCTCGGACGAAGCACACCCCGTCGAGCTGCAGAACCGGGCCTGAAGTGGGTGTCGAGTCAGGCAAGACCATGGCGGCGCACCCTACCGGGACGCCAGGCCGCATGCCGGGAACAAAAGCCGTGTCGCTGGTAAAGTGCACGCGCCATGCCCCGAATCCGACGCCTGCTCCTTGCGCTGGTCCTTCTCGTCGCCGTCGCACCGATGTCGGCGCCCGGCACCGCGCGTGCACAGAACGGCGACGGCGAGACAGCAGAGGATGCAGCTCGAGCGATCGCCGAGGCTCGTGATCGGGCGAACGCCGCCGTTGATGCGTGGTCAGAAGCGCAATCCAAACTCGACCTGCTCAAGGACCAGAAGGACAAGCTCGATCTGGAGGTGGTGGCCCTTCAGAAGCGGGTAGATGCGCTACGCAAGAGCGTCGAAACCGTCGCCGTGAACCGCTACCTCGGCACTGGTACGACTGGGATCGATCTGCTGACTGGCAACATCGGGCCGACCGAACAGGCGCAGACGGTCGTATTGGTCGGCATCGTCAACGAGACATCGGCCTCTGCCATGGACGAATACGACTCCCTCGGCAAGGAGCTCGAAGACAAAAAGGACAGCGTCCGAGACACCGTCGCCGCTGTCGAGGCTGCGCAACGAGAGTTCGAGTTGCGCCAGGACGAGGCCAACGCCGAGGTCGAACGTCTCAAGGTGGTCGAGAAGGACCGTTTGAACGACGAGGCGGTCGTTCGTGCCCTCGAAGCCAGGCGTCAGAAGGACATCGAGGCAGCGGAACGACTCGCCGCCGAGCAGTTGGAACGGGACCAGGCCGCGGCGCTTGTGCTGGAAGGCGGAGGGTCAGATGGCGGCGACGAAGGAGCAGGGGCGGTGTTCGGAAACGGCGCATCCGCCGGGTCGTCCGGCGGAACAACGGGCGGCGGCGGCTCGGGCGGCCGCTCGTTCATCGGCTCGGGTGTGATCTACGGCCAAGGCGAGGATTGGGTCTGCCCCGTCCAGGGGCCAACAGCTTTCGGCGACACCTATGGCGCTGCCCGATCGGGAGGTCGGACACACGAGGGCGTGGACATGATCAGTCCCCGTGGCACGGAGCTCGTCGCGGTCGTCGATGGCGAGGTGGTGCCTCGATCGAACACACTCGGCGGAACGACCATTTCGCTTTACGGCTCCGACGGAAACCGTTACTACTATGCGCACCTCGACGCCTACGCGAACCTGGGTGTGGTCGTCAAGGGAACAGTCATTGGTTACGTCGGTGACACCGGCAACGCGATCTTCTCGACACCGCATCTGCACTTCGAGATCCACCCCGCGGGCGGCGCCGCAGTGAACCCGTATCCGACGGTTGCGGCAAACTGCTGATGCCGGCTGGGCTCACCGCCGAACCAAGCTCCGGCGCTGCCTTGGGCGAGAGTCTTGCCGCAATTCTCGGCGCCGAGATTGCTGATCTCCGTCGACTGTCCGGCGGTGCGTCGCGCGAGACGTGGCAGTTCGTCGCGCAGGGACGAACCTTCATCGTGCAGCGCCAACGCAGCGGCGACGTGCGCGACATGGGGGTCGAGGTTGATGTCCTTCGTGCGGCCGCCGCCGGAGGTGTGCCGGTTCCTGCTGTCATCGAAGCTTCCACAGATCCGAGCGAACTCGGGGCAGCGTTCATGGTGCTGGGCTTCGTCGAGGGCGAAACTATTGCTCGCAAGATTCTTCGAGACGCGGTTTTCGTCGACGCCCGAGGCCGTCTCGGTGACGATTGTGCCGTCGCACTTGCGCGCCTCCACGCCATCGATCCGGCCAGCGTTCCTTCGCTGCCGGCGCTCGATCAGGTTCGTCAGTATCGCGAGGTTCTCGATCTGTTGGGTCATCCCCACCCGACCTTCGAACTCGTGTTCCGATGGTTGGAATCGAACCGACCGGCGACGAGCAGAACCGCGATCGTCCACGGTGACTTTCGCCTCGGCAACTTGATGGTTGATCAGTCGGGCCTTCAGGCGGTGCTCGATTGGGAGCTCGCCCATGTCGGTGATCCGATGGAGGACCTCGGCTGGCTGTGCGTCAAGGCCTGGCGGTTCGGGTCGCCGAAGCCGGTCGCAGGTGTCTGCTCCTACGACCAGTTCTTCGAGGCCTATTCGGTGGCCGCTGGGGTGCGGGTCGATCCCGAAGTCGTGCGCTGGTGGGAGGTTCTTGGCACCCTCAAATGGGGCATCATGTGCATCGTGCAGACCCAGTCCCACCTTGGCGGCGCTGTGCGCAGTCACGAGATGGCGGCCATTGGACGCCGCGTTTGCGAGAACGAACACGACCTGTTTCTCGCGCTGGAGGGACGTTGGTGAAGCCGCACGATGCTCCGACGGCGCAACAACTCGTCGAATCCGTTCGTGAGTGGTTGGAGCGCGACGTCATGACCGAGACTCTGGGCCGGTTGCAGTTCAACGCACGAGTTGCGATCAACGTCTTGGCGATGGTCGAGCGGGAGCTGCAACGAGGACCGGAGCTCGCCGATCGCCACACCGAGCGACTCGCAATGCTGGGCTATCGGGACGATTTCGAACTCGCAGCGGCGATCCGCGGCGGCGAGATCGACGCCGACTCCGAACGCGCCGTCCGCGATGCCGTCTGGGAATCGGTTCGCGACAAGCTCTCGGTGGCTAATCCGAAATACTTGGGCGACGCCCCAGAGTGATTGGTTGCACAGGCTGTCCGGCTGCGAGTTGACCGCAGGCGGCGTCGATGTCCGTGCCCCGATTGCGACGCACGGTGGCGTTGACCCCGAGGCCTTCCAGTCGATCGCGGAACTCGTGGACTCGGGTCAGGCTCGTGCCGCGTGTGAGGTATCCCGGGGTGGGGTTGAGCGGGATGATGTTGACGTGGGCGGCGAGGGGCAGGCCTCGGCACAGGTTCGCCAGTTCGCGGGCATCGCTGTCTCGGTCGTTGGTATCGGCGATCAGCGCCCATTCGAAGCTCAGTCGCCTCCCCGTCGCGAGCAGGTAGTCCGAGCATGCGCCCATCAACACCTCGAGCGGGTAGCGGCGATTGATCGGGACCATCTCGTTGCGGAGCTCGTCGTTCGCTGCATGGAGTGAAACGGCAAGGTTGACCTGCATCGGCCACTCGGCCAGCTTGCGGATGCCCGGAACGACGCCCACCGTCGACACCGTCAGGTGCCGAGCACCGAGGCCGAGGTCGTCATGGATCCGTTCGACTGACGCCCACACGGCTGCTTCGTTCGCGAGCGGCTCTCCCATTCCCATGAAGACGACGTTGGCAAGCCGCCGGTCCAGTTCCTTGGCTTTGCGGGCTGCTCGAACCACTTGCTCGACGATCTCGCCTGCAGTGAGGTGACGGGTGAAGCCAGCCTGCCCGGTTGCGCAGAAACCGCAGCCCATCGCGCAACCCGCCTGGCTGCTGACGCACGCCGTCACCCGATCGGGGTACAGCATCAGTACTGTCTCGATCCGGCTGCCACCCTCCAATTCGAACAGATACTTGATCGTGTCCCCGCCGTCACTGATCCGTTCGACGACGGTGGTCAGCGCTGCCGGCAGTTCGTGGTCCAGTCGTGCCCGGAGGGCCTTTGGCACTGCCGTCAGATCCGCCGGTTCAGCGAGCTGCTCGTAGAAGCCCTTCCACACCTGATCGACTCGGTAGCGCGGTTCGCCGGACAGCAGCTCACCGAGCTGCACTCGTGTCGCGTCGTATCGGGTGAGCCGAGTTTCGATGGTCACAGCCCGAGTTCTGTGACGAGCCGCTCGTAGTCCTGCATCCGAGATCGCAGAACGTCGATGCTCGCCATCCAGAATGCTTCGTCGGTGACATCGAGGTCGAACGCCGCACCGAGCTCTTCCGCGCTGTTGATCCCGACTCGCGATAAGAGATCGTCGTATCCGTGCCGAAAGTGATCAGGATCGGACCGGTATCGCGCAAAGAGCCCGAGTCCGAACAGCATCCCGTACGTGTAGGGCCAGTTGTAGAAGTGGCTGCCGTAGTAGTGCGGTTTGACTGCCCACATGTATGGATGGGCGGTGCTCTGCTCGATGCCGGCGCCGTAGGCAGCCTGTTGCGACTCGAGCATCATCTCGTTCAGTTCGGCGACGGACACGGTGCGGCGCTGGCGCCGTGCGAACAGTTCGGTCTCGAACAGGAACCGGCTGTGGATGTCGACGATGACCTGGTTCGACCCTTGGAGATCCACGTCGAGAAGCGCCAGTCGGTCGGCACCCTGCAGACGCTGTAGTCCTTCCTCGACGACGAGGGTCTCGCAGAAGATGCTCGCTGTCTCGGCGAGTGCCATCGGCAGCCGACGTTGGAGCGGTGTTCGGTGGCGGAGTTGAGTGTTGTGATAAGCGTGGCCCAACTCGTGCGCCGTTGTCTGAGCAGAGTCCACACTGCCCGTCCAATTGAGGAACACCAACGAACGATCGTCAAAGAACTCCATACAGAACGCGCCGCCGCGCTTTCCGGCGCGTGGTGCTGCGTCGATCCAGGATTCACCGATCGCTCGGTCGACGATGCCGGCAAGGGTGCCTCCGTAGGAGCCGAACGCGGTGCGAACGATCTCCAGCCCCTCGGCCCAGCTGATCTCGGCCGGGGCCGTTGGCAGAGGAGCGACCAGGTCTCGCCATGGCAAGGGACCGCTGTTGCCGTGCAGGCGCGCCTTGACCTGCATCCAGGTTCGGAAGTCATCGAGTGAGCAAAGTACGGCGGCTTGCATTGCATCGAATGTCATGCGGCTGACGTTGTTCGAGTAGAGCGACGCGTGTAACGGCGAGTCCCAATGGCGTCGTCGATTGACCACGTTGGCCTCGCCCTTGACACCGTTGATCGCGGCGGCGCAACTGAGCGCAACCGTCGGCCATGCTTGCATCTCCGCCTCGTACGCGGCCTGGCGGACCGCTGGATCCGTGTGTGTCGCGAGGCCCCGGACCGCTGCCATCGGCAGCCGACGCACCACGTCATCGCCCCGGGTCGAAGGCCAGCGGACATCGGTGACGAGCTGCGAAGTGATGTCGGCGTGGAGACGATCCCATGCAGACGACCCCGTCACGGCCAACTCCGAGTACAGACCCTCTTCGATCTCAGTCATCTGGTGCTCCGCACGCAGCGAGAGCCGCTGCAGCGGTCCGAGGTGCTCGCTTGCCTGGGTACTCACTGCCGCCAACTGCTCTGCTCCGAGACTGGCGACCCAGTCGACCAAGCGGGCAAGGAGCGGGCCACCGCGGGCGCCGAGCACTTCGAGCTCGTTGGCCAATGCCTGGGCGTGATCGTCGTAGCTGTCAGTCGACACCGTGGCATGGATGAACGCCGCGAGGTGCCCGATCTGGAGCTGCCAATCATTGAGCCGCTGAATGACGGCGTCCGCATCGGCCCCGTCTTGATCAGTCACCAGCCGCGCTTTGACCGCGCGAATCCCGAGATCGTCGAACAGTGACTCGATTCGTTCGGTGTCAGCGCCGAACTGCTCGAAGGCGGCGGCAAAGCTGCGCGAGGTGAGCGATTCGTGCATATCGCCGACGCTCCAGCGGGGGAGTTCCTCGGCGACGGAGGAGCCCGAGCTGGTGACGCTGTTGACCATCCCCCGAAAGTTTTCGGTGTTCATCGACACTCCTCTCACAATTGCCTGGTGAACATACTGTCGGTTCGGTGCACCACGAAGCCGAGCCGGTGATACACCCGAATTGCAGACACATTGTGGCTGTCGACGAACAGCATGCCGGTCTGAATGCCGCTCCGCGCCAAGTGATCGAGGCCGGCCAGGGTGAGATCGCGTCCGATGCCCAGACCGTGGAAGTCGGGATCGACGGCAATGACGTAGATCTCGCCGATCAGGGGATCGAGTTCGTTGTGAACCTTTGTCCAGCAAAACCCTGCCATACGGCCGTCGCGTTCGTGGATCCGGAATCCTGAAGGGTCGAACCACGGCTCCCGCATTCGATCGTGGAGTGAATCGGCGGTCCAACTCCCTTGTTCGGGATTCCATGCGAACGCTCGGGCGTTGACCGCGACCCACGAATCGATGTCTCGGTCGGGGTCGAAGTCGCGGGTCTCGATCTGGAAGTCGATGCCGGTCGGCAGGGAGCGACGCATCTGGTGAAGTTGGCGATCGAGAACGAAGTGACGTGACGCAGCGAGCGCGTCGTGTTGTTCGGTCGGTCCCTGGACCAACCACACCAAAGTCGGATCGACATCGTCGTACTGTGCGGTCTCCGGTGCCGCAACGGCCGAGTCGCAGGCTGCGTCGAGCACCGCCGCGAGGGCGCCGCCCGCGACCTGGCCGTCGTCACGGGTAATTGACTCGATCGTCCAGGAACCGTCGCCGCACGCGGCTTGCGCATATGCGAGCAGCACGCCGTCGTGATCGAAGTAGCGAGCGCTCAGAGCCGGCGGGCCGTCGGGGTCGTGCAGATCGAGCCAGAACTGGTCCGAGACCGGCCGGTACCCCCGAGAGTCCTGCGCAGCGGCGATCAATTGTTCGATCCCGGGAACATCGTCGGACGTGAGACGTGTTGTCACCACGGCCGGCTGCATTACTCGGAGGCTACCGGGTGGTGCTGCTCTAGGGTTGACCGGTGGCCTCACCTCGAACACCCAAAGGGCGTACCCGTGAAGTCGCTCGCCGCCTCGTCGAGATGTACCCGCAAGCCCTCTGCGAACTGGATCATGCGAATGCGTTCCAACTCCTTGCGGCGACGATCATGTCCGCTCAGACGACCGACGCACGCGTCAACATGGTGACGCCCCTGCTGTTCGAGAAGTATCCAACGCCGTCGTCGCTGGCATCTGCCGATCCGGGCGACGTCGAGGAGATCATCCGGTCCACAGGTTTCTATCAGAACAAGACGAAGAGTCTGATCGGGATGGCAAATGCCCTGGTCGAACGATTCGACTCGCAGGTCCCGCCCGACCTCGCCGACCTGGTCACCCTCCCCGGCGTCGGCCGCAAGACCGGCAATGTGGTCCGCAGTGTCGCTTTCGGGCTACCTGGATTACCCGTTGACACCCATGTTCTGCGGCTTGGGAAGCGGCTCGGGCTCACGACGTCGGACGATCCGGTCAAAGTCGAGTTGGAGCTCAACGCTTACCTCCCCGGTGCTGATCGTGGTCCGTTCAGTCTCCGCACGATTCTTCACGGACGTCGGGTCTGCGATGCGAAGAAGCCTCGCTGTGATGCGTGCGCGCTCGAAGACATTTGCCCGTCGTCACAACTCCTCACGTCGAAGTCGACGCGCCGGACGAATCAATCCGGCTGACTTTTCCGGAACTTCACCCACTTGTGTTGGCTGAGG
This sequence comes from Actinomycetes bacterium, assembly GCA_031413195.1. Taxonomy (GTDB): domain Bacteria; phylum Actinomycetota; class Acidimicrobiia; order Acidimicrobiales; family Ilumatobacteraceae; genus WLMZ01. The sequence continues at coordinate 16,868 of JANOEM010000456.1, read as the reverse complement.
TCGGGTGTACACTCATCAAACCAACCAGGTTCCCGCCACCTGGTTTGCGGGCGATGCCGGGATCCGCCGCCTGGCATCGCAGTGCGACGGCCCGGCATGGGGCCGTCGCCATTTTTCGGGCAGGTCTCACAAGTCGGGGCAAGCTTCGTGCTTGCCGTTGATCATCGCGCCAGCTTCTGAGCCCGCTGCAATGCCCGCAACGCCGTCCTGAGCGCCCGTTCCGCCTCGTACATCGTTGCCAGGAGATCCTCGTTCGGCGTGCCCACCAGCGGCTCGGCAAGGTCAGCCGATCGAGCGCGATACGACTCGATTCCTTCGATGACAGCGCCAATCTCGGCAGCAGACGGAGAACTCATTCCCGTATTCTCGCCCGGGCGGACGTCGATCGTCGCAGCGAATGTGTTCGTGCGTTGCGAGGCCCCGTCGCTAGCCTGCCGACGTGGCTCACGTACCGGTTCGCGACGACTTGGCGGCCCTCGTCGGCTATCACTCTCCGCAGGTCTCGGTCGACGTCCGGCTCAACACCAACGAGTCACCGACCGCTCCACCGCCAGCGTGGCACGACGCGTTCGCAGCGGAACTCTCGCGAGTGGAATGGAATCGGTATCCGGATCGATCGGCGACGGAACTGCGCTCAGCGATCGCCCTTCTCCACGGCGTGCGGGCCGACCAGGTCTTCGTCGGAAATGGATCGAACGAAGTGCTCCAAACTCTGCTCCTTACCTACGCGGGACCGGGAAGGACGATCGCAACCTTCGAGCCCACCTACCAACTGCACGCCCACATCGCTCGGCTGACCGGAGCAGGCGTCGCAGAAGGAGAACGTCGCGGCGATTTCTCGCTCGATCTCGACGAGGTGAAACGGGTGTGCATACAAGAGCGCCCGGTCGTGACCTTCCTGTGTTCTCCGAACAACCCCACCGGGCTGGTCGAGTCCAGGGAAAACGTGCGCGCTGTCCTCGATCTGGCACCTGGGCTGGTCGTGGTGGACGAGGCATATGGCCAGTTCGCCGATTGGACTGCGTTGGATCTGATCGACGACGACGTGCCACTGGTCGTGACTCGCACGTTCAGCAAGACGTGGTCGATGGCCGGAGCGCGACTCGGTTATCTCATCGGCCCGTCGTGGGTGGTGACCGAGTTGGACAAAGTCACGCTGCCGTATCACCTCGATGCCGGAAAGCAGATCGCCGGACGGGTGGCGCTGCGTTTCGTGGATGACATGGAGGAGAGGGTCTGCGCAATCGTGCTCGAGCGCGACCGGATTCAAAGTTCGTTCGCAGCCCTGCCGTTGGACCAATGGCCGAGCGGCGCGAACTTCGTCTTGTTCCGCCCCCAGACCAAATCTGGCCGCGAGGTCTGGCAGGGACTCCTGGACCGCAGTGTCTTGGTTCGCGATTGCAGCGGTTGGCCACGGCTCGAGAATTGCCTGCGGGTTACCGTCGGCACCGCGGAGGAGAACGATCTCTTTCTGCGCGCACTCCAGGAGGTGTTGTTGTGAGCAGGACAGCGAGTCGATCGCGCGTCACCAAGGAAACGTCGATCGAGATGTCGATCGATCTCGACGGCACGGGCGCCACCGACATTTCCACTGGCATTCCCTTCTATGACCACATGCTCGACCAACTCGGGCGCCATGCGGGATTCGACATCGCGATACGCGCGGTCGGCGACTTGCACATCGACACCCATCACACCGTCGAAGACGTCGCGATCACGCTCGGTGAAGCGTTCCGGGAAGCATTGGGCGACAAGGTCGGGGTCCGGCGATTCGCAAGTGGTTCGTTCCCGCTCGACGAGGCGCTCGTGAACGTGGCGCTCGATCTCTCCGGTCGACCCTTCGCAGTCTGGGAAGTCGAGATGCCCGAAAGCCTGCCGCTCGGCAGTCCTGCGTTCGACCCCCAGTTGGCCGAGCATGCCGTGACGAGTTTTGCCACGGCGGCGGGCATCACGCTTCACGTGTCGTTGCAGCGCGGCCGAAATGCTCACCACATCATCGAGGCGACGTTCAAGGGTCTTGCCCGGTGCCTTCGCGACGCTGTCCGGGTTGAGGGTTCCGCACTGCCGTCGACCAAGGGTGTGCTGTGAGTGACGCTTCATGACCGGATTCCGGTGATGGCGGCCGCGCCGCCCAATCTCGCCGTCATCGACTACGGCATCGGCAATCTCCGCTCTGCGGAGAAGGCGCTTCTGCGAATGGGCGGGGCAGCCAGGCTGACGAGCGACCCCGGTTTCATCCGCGACGCGGAGGCCGTTGTGCTGCCTGGAGTCGGTGCGTTCGGCGCATGCATGCGAGCCCTGCGCGACGCAAAGCTCGAAGACAGCGTCCGCCAGGCAGCGTCATCGGGACGGCCATTCCTCGGGATCTGTGTCGGCATGCAGATGCTGTTCGACAACAGCGAGGAGGATCCGGCCGTTCCCGGTCTCGAGATCATTCCCGGCACGGTCGCGTGGATTCCGCCGGGAGTGAAGCGGCCCCAGATGCAATGGAACCGGCTGATCGTCAAGCGGAGCGATGAGCCGATGTTGGACAACTTGGAGCAGTCGCCTTGGATGTACTTCGTCCACTCGTTGCACGGGGTTCCTACTGACACAGAGCATGTCGTCGCCACCTGCGACTACGGCACCGAACTGAACGTTGCGTTCCGCAGGGACAACGTGTTTGCGACCCAGTTCCACCCGGAGAAGTCGGGTTTGCCAGGATTGTCGTTGCTCGCCAACTTCGTCGTGGCCGCGACGAACTCGCGGCATGGCCGGATCGGGTTATGAGAGTTGCTCGGGTTATCCCGTGTCTCGATGTGACCAATGGTCGAGTCGTCAAAGGTGTCAACTTCGTCGGTCTTCGCGACGCCGGCGACCCGGTCGAGCTTGCGGCGCGCTACGACGCAGAAGGCGCCGACGAGTTGGTGTTTCTGGACATCACCGCCTCGTCGGATGGTCGCGACACCATGGTCGACATGGTGCGCCACGTCGCCGAGCAGGTGTTCATCCCGTTCACCGTCGGGGGAGGTATTCGCAACGTTGACGATGCCCGCCGAATGCTGCGCGCCGGCGCCGACAAGGTGAGCGTCAACACGGCTGCATTCGAACGCCCGCAACTCATCGCCGAGATCGCGGCCGAGTTCGGCGCGCAGTGCGTGGTCTGCGCGATCGACGCGCGCAGAGTCGCCGGTCGCCCCGCCACCTACGAGGTGTACCTGCACGGAGGTCGCACCCCGACGGGCCGAGATGCCGTCGAATGGGCCCGCGAAGCCGTCGCCCTCGGCGCAGGCGAGATCCTGCTCACCTCGATGGATCGAGATGGCACCAGGGCCGGCTTCGAGACGGACCTGACGAACGCGATCGTCGATGCCGTCAACGTGCCCGTCATCGCCAGCGGGGGAGTCGGAACTCTCCAACACCTCGTGGACGGCATCGTGGTCGGGCGCGCAGACGCCGTTCTTGCTGCTTCGATCTTCCACTTCGGAGAGTTCACCATCGCCGATGCCAAGCGAGCCTTGATCGCAGCCGGAGTCATCGTTCGTCCGCCGACCTGACAAGGTTTGTCGGACAAGGTTTATGGAACCACGGCAGGGGTCGATCGGCAACCAACGAGATACTGTCGCGAGATGCCGCACACCAAGATGCCATTTCGCCGACTCGGGCACTCAGGCCTTCAGCTTTCCGTGCTGTCCTTCGGATCGTGGGTCACATTCGATACCCAGATCAAGGACGATCTCGCACTCGACTGCATGCAGGCGGCCCACGACGCCGGCTGCAACTTCTACGACAATGCCGAGGCATATGCGGGTGGCGAGAGCGAAGCGATCATGGGTCGCGCCCTGCAGCAGTTGGGCTGGGCGAGGCAGAGCTATGTGCTCAGCACGAAGATCTTCTGGGGCATCGACGGTCACGTGCCGAACATGTTCAACACCTTGAACCGCAAGTACATCCACCATGCCATTGAGGGCTGTCTCGATCGGCTGCAGGTCGACTTCATCGATCTGCTGTTCTGTCACCGAGCCGATCCGAACACGCCGATCGAGGAGACCGTGTGGGCGATGCACGACCTGATCGAGCGCGGCAAGGTGCTCTACTGGGGTACCAGTGAGTGGCGCGCCGACGAGATCCGGGCCGCGTGGGACATCGCCGATCGGCACCACCTCCACAAGCCGGTGATGGAGCAACCCCAGTACAACATGCTCGAACGGGCCAAGGTCGAGCAGGAATTCGCTCGGTTGTACGACGACATCGGTCTGGGGACGACCATCTGGAGCCCGCTCGCCAGCGGTCTGTTGACCGGCAAGTACCGAGACGGGGTCCCGGACGACAGTCGCGCTGCGCTGCCCGGCTACGGATGGTTGGCCAAGGTCATCACCAAGCCGGAACAGGTTGCGAAGGCAGAGAACCTGCGCCCGATCGCCGAGGAACTCGGCTGCACGATGGCACAGTTGGCGATTGCGTGGTGTGCGTCGAACCCACGGGTGACCACCGTGATCACCGGAGCGAGCAAGGTCGCCCAAGTTGTCGACAACTTCGGCGCATTGGACGTCCTTGCGGCACTGACCCCGGAACTGATCGACAGGATCAACGACGCTGTCGCATGATCGACCTGTCCCGCCCGGTACCGTGCCACCTGTGGTGACCGCCGACGAGAAGCTGCCGATCAAGATGCTCAACGATCGGCTGCTCGTTCACATCCCGGATCGTGAGGGTGAGCGGCGTTCGATGGGTGGCATCGTGATCCCGGCAACGGCCCAAATCTCGAAGCGCTTGGTGTGGGCCGAAGTCGTTGCTCTTGGCCAGAATGTCCGCAGTGCCGAGGTCGGCGATCGAGTCCTGTTCAGCCCCGAGGATCGTTACGAGGTCGAGGTCGGCGGCAACGACTACATCATGCTTCGTGAGCGCGACCTGCACGCCGTTGCCGCCTCACGCAACGAAAGCAGCACCGGTCTGTACCTGTAAACACCGAACTGACCCGGGTCGGGTTGCGGGGCGGCCCCTAGCATGTGGCCCATGCCAACCGGAGTCCGCATTGACGCCTCACCCGAACAGCTTGCATCTGTTGTCTACGATCCCGCCGGTCTCGTCGCCGCGATCGCGCAGGACATCGTTACCAGGGACGTCTTGATGTTGGCCTGGATGAACGCCGAGACCCTGAAGATGACCCTCGACGAGGGCCGGATGGTCTATTGGAGCCGCAGCCGGCAAGAGGTTTGGCGTAAAGGCGACAGCAGCGGCGATCGTCAGTACGTGCGCGAGGCGTACTACGACTGCGACGTCGACGCGCTGCTGTTCCTGGTTGAGCAGGAAGGCGGTGGGGCCTGTCACACGGGCGCCTTCAGCTGTTTCTTCCGCCGATTCGGCGACGATTCGTGAGCGATTTCCGGTTACGACCGACGCGTGAGGAGTTCCACGCTCTGGCCGCCGAACACACCGTCTTGCCGGTCTGGACCGAGCTGCTGGCCGACCTCGAGACCCCGGTTGCCGTCTACGCCAAGCTCATCGGCGACGGCGACGGCTTCCTGCTCGAATCGGTCGAACACGCCGAGCGTTGGAGCCGGTACTCGTTCGTCGGTCGGCACCCGCGGGCAACGATGGTGCTCCGCGGCGATCAGCTGACCATCGAGGGTTCACTTCCAGCCGGCGTGCCGACCGACCAGGGCATCCTCGCCGCGATGGAGTCGATCCTGGCGTCGTATATGGCCCCCTTGTTCCCGGAGTTGCCGCCGCTGCAGGGTGGCCTGATGGGCTTCCTCGGATATGACGTGATCCGCGAAGTTGAGCATCTGCCGGACGTACCGCCCGACGATGTCGGCATGCCCGACGCGATCATGAGTGTCATTGGTTCGTTGGCTGCATTCGACCACTGGCGTCAACGGGTGTACCTGATCGAGAGCACGCCTGTCCTCGGTCTGGATCGCGAAGGGCTCGACGCCGCCTACGACGCTGCTGCTGCGCGGGTCGCGCAAACGGTCACCGATCTCGCCAAGCCGTTGCCGTACGTACCCGTCGCGCCGCCCGAGCCCGGTGAAGAGTTGCCGGAGACGAAATCGTCGATGTCGCACGGGATGTATCAGCAAGCAGTCGAGGTCGCCAAGGAACACATCCGCGCCGGAGACATCTTCCAGGTCGTGCTCGCCCAGCGATTCGACGTCGACCTCCAGGCCGACCCGTTCGACGTATATCGGGTCCTGCGTCAGATCAACCCCAGCCCGTACATGTACTTTCTTCGCCATCCCGAGATCACCATCGTTGGTTCGTCGCCCGAACCCATGGTGGTGCTGCGTCAGGGCAAGGTGACATCCAGGCCGATTGCGGGCACGCGCCGCAGGGGCAGAGACGACGATCACGATCGTCGCCTGGCGGGGGAGTTGAAGGAGAACCCGAAAGAAGTCGCTGAGCACATCATGTTGGTCGATCTCGCCCGCAACGACGTCGGACGGGTCGCTCAGTTCGCGACGGTCCACGTCGATGAGTTGATGACCCTCGAGCGCTACAGCCACGTGATGCACCTGACGTCCCAGGTCTCGGGAACGTTGGTCGACGGCAAATCACCGATCGACGTGTTGCGAGCCACGCTGCCCGCCGGCACCGTCAGCGGGGCTCCGAAAGTGCGAGCGATGGAGATCATCGACTCGCTCGAGCCGGTCAAACGCGGCCCGTATGCGGGAGTGGTCGGCTACGTGGACTTCAGCGGCAATCTGGACACAGCGCTCGCGATCCGGACGATGTTCGTCAGCAATCACGCCGCGCATTTCCAGGCCGGTGCTGGAATCGTCGCCGACTCGGTACCCGAGGACGAAGACCTCGAGTGCCACAACAAGGCTGCGGCGATCCTGGCTGCGATTCCTGCGGCGCGGAGGATGACGGCGCTGCGCCTATCCAGTACCGAGAAGTCAGGTACCGAGAAGGGTCACTCGGACCGCAACGGCGATCGCGCTGAGGGCGAGTAGGGCGAACATCCCGACGACCGCGAGTGCCACCATCCCGGGCAGTGACGTGAGCGCGGTCACGTTTCGCCAGGTGTTGATCAACTGATCCCGCTGGGCAGAAATCGCTCGTCTCAGCGCGTTGAGCTCTGATCCGAGCTTGATCAGCGGTGTCCGGGCCTCGTGATCGTCGTCTCGATCAGCGAGATCGATCATTGCCTTGCGGATCTCGCTGTCCTTGTGGATCGAGCGCAACTCGCCGGCGGTCTCGGGAACGGTGCGGAGCACCCGCTTGAGGCGGAGGTCGGCGAACAGCGCAATCAGCGCGGGCAGCGCACACACCCCGATGCCCAGGATCGCCCACACCACTCGCCACGACGGCGGGAACACGAACAGTCCCACTGCAAAGGCGAGGGCTCCGGCTGCCAGGGCGAAGAGCTCGACACCCTTGGTCAAGGTGGTTGCCCGTTCGGCGATTCGTTGCAGTCTCAGCGCGACCAGGTCGCCCAAAGCGGTCGGGTTCTCCGGGCGCTTCGCCATCGCAGGATTCTTACACAGAGTGGCGAACTTTCATGCCGTCGTTCTCGCCAGAGCGTGCCCGCTCTCGGCACAATGAACGGGTGTCAGCATTCTGGTGTGAGTTTCCAAGAGATGTCCTGGTCGTGACGGGAGCCGATGCCCTCACCTACTTGCAGGGCCAGATCAGTCAGGACATCCGTGAACTGGGTGACGGCGACAGCGCCTACAGCCTCGTGCTGCAGCCGACGGGAAAGGTCGACGCCTTGGTCCGCGTTCGGCGTCGCACGGCCGAGTCGTTCGAGATCGACACGGATCCGGGGTTCGGCGACGCGTTGGCCGCCCGGCTGATGCGGTTCAAGATTCGGGTCAAGGTCGAGATCGACAAAGTCGCCTTGCGGGCTATCGCCGTACGCAACTCGGATCTGACTTCAGCCGAGGGGCTGCCGGCGTGGGGCCTCTCCGACGCCTTCGACGTAATCGGCGAGCAGGTCGATCCACCCGCGGGCATCCGCGAGGGTTCGACCGACCAGCTCACCGCTGCTCGGATCGAGGCCGGTTGGCCGGCGATGGGCGCCGAGATCACCGATGCCACGATTCCCGCCGAACTCGGTCGCGTCGTTGCTCTGGCTGTCAGTTTCACCAAGGGTTGCTATCCCGGCCAGGAACTCGTCGAGCGGATGGACAGCAGAGGCTCGGCTGCCCCACGATTCGTGCGTCGGCTTCGGGGTGCGGGCCAGGCGGTGGTCGCAGCGGGCGATGACATCGTCCATCTCGGCAAGACTGTGGGTTCAGTGACATCGCTCGGCGGTCAGGACTCTGCGGCCGGTTGGGCTGCGCTGGGTGTCGTCGCTCGATCCATCCAACCGGGGGACACAGTGTCGATCCGGGACACGGACGCAGTCGTCGAAGACGCTGTGGCCGAGGATGCTGTGGCCGAGGATGCTGTGGCCGAGGATGCTGTGGTCGGGCCCGCTTGATCGCGTTCGCGTTCGATTTCGCGCTGGTCAGTGGGCGGTGGCGAGTTCGCGCCGCAAGGCCATGATCTCCGGGCGAGTCCGAACGGCGGCGAACTCCGAGCGCCGGTCGATCGCGTCGGCAAGACCGGCCAAGTTGGTGCCGATGTCGTAACCGGCGCGGAGCCACCTGACTGCCAGTTCTTCGTCACCGAGCGCTGCAGCGCATTGGGCGACGATCACCGCCGGCATCGTTCCCGGCGAACGGCCGTACGAGGCGGCTGCGTACCTGCCGGCTTCGTCGAACTCGCCGAGGCGGACGAGTACCGAGGCCAGCACGTACTCGCTGTAGACGTTGCCGGTCGGCAACGGGCGCGGGAGCAGCCCGACCAACGCCTCGAGCTCGCGTTCGCTTGCATCGTCCGGTGGGAGCCAGTTCGGGGAGTGGCCCATCGTGAACTCCGCCTCGAGCAACCGGCCGGCTTCGTCGCGGTTGCCGCGGCGGGCGAGTTCGGCCGCTCGGAACCACGGCGAGACCGTGATCCCCGGTGGGAACGACCCCGCCTTGCCGGTTGTCCAGGCCTCGCGCTCGGCGCTTGCAGCCCACAGCTGCCAAGACCCGTGACGGTCGAGTGCTGTCTGGGTGTGCCGGTGCTGGAGCATCTGGATCTGGGTGACCAACGGAAAGATGAAGAAGATCGGTGAGATGCGATATTCGCTGACCGAGAAGAACACCACGGCCGACCCGGTCAGGATCAGGCTGAAGTACAACATCACGTTGCGCGATCGGCCTGGCAGCACCACGTCGAGGCCGGACATGATGATGTTGCCGCCATCGAGGGGCAGGATCGGCGCAAGGTTGACCAGGCCGATCACTGGTCCGGCCCACCACACTGCGGTCTCGATGGTCATGCCCCGGATGTCGTCCATGCGTAGCGGGTTTGCACCCATCGCCAGCAGCACGGCCGACCCGAGCAGGATTTGAACGGCCGGTCCTGCGACCGAGATTCCGGCACGCTCCCAGCGCTTCAACGGTCGCGTCGGCTCGAACGATGCGTAGCCGGCAAGGAAGTCGAGCGCGATGCTGGCCTCTGCACCCGTTGCCCGTGCTGCGAATGCGTGACCGAGTTCGTGGGCGAGGGTGAACACGGCGACGCACACTGCGAGCCAGATCCCGAACTCGCCCTCGCCCTGCCCCGAGTACACGATCGCGAACAGTGCCAGCAGGATCAAGAAACCGGGCCGGATGTCGAGCGGGAAGCCGAAGATTCGCAGGCCGGGCTGAGCTGTGCCTCGGTCGTTTGTGCCCCGGTCGGTCCTCACAAAGCGATCCTACGGCGGTGACGCCCGATTGATTGTGCAGTACCTAGACTTGGACACCGTGCCATACGTCTACGCCTTCTCCCACAAGCATCGCCGCCCTCCGATGGAGTACAAGGACCTCCTCGGTGGAAAGGGCGCAAACCTGGCTGAGATGACCAGCGTCTTGAAACTTCCCGTTCCCCCCGGCTTCACCATCAGCACTGATGCCTGTCGCGCATACATGCACGGTGGCTGGCCGGACGGCCTCGACGAAGAGATCGCCGGGCAGGTCTTCAAGCTCGAGCAGACCATGGGCAGGAAGTTGGGCGACCCGTTCGATCCGCTTTTGGTGTCGGTTCGATCCGGCGCCAAGTTCTCGATGCCGGGAATGATGGACACCGTCTTGAACCTCGGTCTCAACGACGCGAGCGTGAAGGGCCTTGCGGCTGTCACCAACGACGAGCGCTTCGCCTACGACAGCTACCGCCGATTCATTGCGATGTATGGCCGGATCGTGCTCGGGGTCGACGGAGAGTTGTTCGACCATCCGCTGGAGCAGGCCAAGCTCGCTGCCGGAGTGAAGAGCGATGCCGAATTGTCAGCCAAGTCGCTCAAGGCTCTGTGCAAGCAGTACCAGGCCGTCATCAAGACCGTTACCCGCAAGCCGTTCCCGCAGAAGCCGCGGGATCAGTTGCGTGGCGCGGTCGAGGCTGTGTTCGCGAGCTGGAACGGCGCCCGCGCGATTGCCTACCGCGTGCGTGAGCGGATCAGTCACGACCTGGGAACCGCGGTCAATGTCCAGACGATGGTCTTCGGCAACCGCGACAACAACAGCGGTACCGGCGTCGGCTTCACCCGAAACGCGGCCACCGGTGAGAACAAGCCGTACGGCGACTTCTTGATCAATGCCCAAGGCGAAGACGTCGTGGCAGGAATTCGAAACACCGAAGACCTCGACCATATGAAGCTCCACTTCCCGAAGATCCACGGCGAACTGATGGATATCTTCCACCGTCTCGAGCGCCACTACACCGACATGTGCGACACCGAGTTCACGATCGAGCAAGGCAAGCTGTGGATGCTCCAGACCCGGGTCGGCAAGCGCACCGGTGCGGCGTCGCTGCGAATGGCGGTCGAGATGACCAAGGGCACCGGCAGGGGTGACAAGCGGTGGACGATCAGCAGGAACGAAGCGATCATGCGCGTTGGCGCCGAGCACCTCGACCAGGTACTGCACCCCCAGTTCGCCAACAAGGCCAAGCCGCTGGCAAAGGGCCTGGCCGCTTCGCCTGGTGCCGCCGTCGGCAAGGTGTACTTCACTGCCGATGATGCGGTTGCCGCCGACGAACGCGGCGAGCCGGTCATCTTGGTGCGCAGTGAGACCAGCCCCGAAGACGTCCACGGGATGATGGTCTCACAAGGAATTCTCACAGCCCGCGGCGGTCTGGTCAGTCACGCAGCGGTCGTCGCCCGTGGTTGGGGTACGCCAGCCATCGTCGGCGCCGATGCGATCAAGATCAGTGGCAAGTCGTTCTCCGTCGGCGCCGTCGTCGTCAACGAGGGCGACACGATCAGCCTTGACGGTTCGACCGGCGAAGTGATTCTCGGCGAGATGAAGCTCGCAGCCGCAGAGCCGCCGCCGGAGTTCAAGACGATTCTCGAATGGTCCGACGTGGTCCGCAAGGGCAAGCTCGGCGTTCGTGCCAACGCGGACACCGGCGAGGATGCTGCCAATGCACGCGCCCTCGGCGCTGAGGGAATCGGTCTGTGCCGCACCGAGCACATGTTCCTCGCCCCCGACCGCCTGCCGGTCGTTCGTGAGATGATCCTTGCTGACACGCCCGACGAGGAGTTGGCAGCCCTCGCCGAACTCGGCCGGGTTCAGCAGATCGACTTCGAGGAAATTCTCGTGGCAATGGACGGCTTGCCGGTCACCGTCCGGCTGCTCGACCCGCCGTTGCACGAGTTCTTGCCGTCGGTCGAAGAACTGCGCATCAAGGAGGCCAAGACCGGGCTCTCCAAGCGAGAGGACGCAGAACTCAAGGCCGCCGAAGAGTGGTCTGAGCACAACCCGATGATCGGAACTCGCGGGGTTCGCCTCGGCGTTCTGAAGCCGGGCCTGTACGCGATGCAGGTTCGGGCGTTGATGGCGGCCGCAGCGTCTCTGCGCAAGCAGGGCAAGAACCCGATCGTCGAGGTGATGATCCCGTTGACCGTCACGCGTGAAGAGCTCGGCCTGGCTCGGGGTTGGGTCCAGACCGAGATCGACTCCGCACTCAAGGGCCTCAAGAAGTCCGGTCGGGGCGCTGCGGCGACCGGTGTCGAAGTCACCATCGGCACGATGATCGAGACGCCCCGTGCGGCAATTCGCGCCGACGAAATCGCCGAGGAAGCCGACTTCTTCAGCTTCGGGACCAACGACTTGACCCAGATGGCGTTCGGCTTCAGCCGAGACGACGTCGAGAGCAAGATGATGCCTGCCTACCTCGAGCAGGGACTACTCAAGCGCAATCCGTTCGAGACGATCGACGCAGGCGGCGTCGGCGAACTCGTCCGGATGGGCGTCGAACGCGGTCGTTCCACCAAGAAGAACCTCAAGATCGGCGTCTGCGGCGAGCACGGCGGCGATCCCGAGAGCATCGCGCTGTTCTACGCAGCCGGGCTCGACTACGTCAGTTGTAGCCCGTTCCGCGTTCCGATCGCTCGTCTCGCGGCGGCGCAGGCGATCATCTCGTCGGCGTCTGGCGCAAAGAAGAACGAAACCAAGTAATCGAAGTACCGCGCGTCGTGTCTGTGTTTCCGAGGGTCTTGCTCTCGGAGGCATCGTCGTCGGACTTCGTCGACATCTCGGTCCCGTCGTGGGCATGGTTCGCGACGCTCGGACTGATTGCGTTGCTGTTGATGCTGGACCTTTTGGTCCTGCACCGAAAGCCGAAGGTTCTGACCGCACGTCGCGCATCGTTGGAGACCTTGATGTGGGTCTGCATTGGTGTCGGATTCGGCGTTGCCGTCGGTGTCGGGTTCGGCGGCCAGGCGGCCGGTGAGTACTTCAGTGGCTATCTGATCGAGTACAGCCTGTCGATCGACAACGTCTTCGTCTGGGCACTGATCATGACCTATTTCGCCGTACCGGCGCTGTACCAGCACCGGGTTCTGTTCTGGGGCATCTTTGGTGCGCTCGTCCTGCGCGCGACGTTCATCTTCGCCGGTGTCGCGCTGATCGAAAAGTTCGAATGGATCCTCTACATCTTCGGAGCGTTCTTGCTGTTCACGGCCTACAAACTGATTACCGGGGGTGATGAAGAGATCAACCCGGAGGAGAATCTCGCGTTCCGGCTCGTCCGCAAAGTCGTTCCCTCGACCCCTGAGATGGACGGCCAAAAGCTGTTCACACGGGTCAACACCCGTCTCGTCGCGACGCCGCTGTTCGCAGTGCTCGTCCTGGTCGAGACGACCGACGTGTTGTTCGCGGTCGATTCCGTCCCGGCTGTGCTTGCGGTCAGCAGGGAACAGTTCATCGTGTTCAGTTCCAATGCGTTTGCGATCCTCGGCCTTCGCGCCCTCTACTTCCTGCTCGCCGATCTCCGTGATCGGTTCAGCTACCTGCAACAGGGTCTCGCCGTGATCCTGGCCTTCGTCGGGGTCAAGATGCTGATCTCACACTGGATCAGCATTTCGGGGATCATGTCGTTGGCGGTGATCGCTCTCGTCCTGCTGATCTCGGTGATTGCCTCTCTCAAGTTCGGTCCCGACGACCACAAGCCCGCCGCCCCGACGGCTACATGATCACGGGCGGCCTCACGAACCGCCTCCGGTAACCTCGCCCGATGGCCATCGTCGACGAAGACATCGAGCGCATCCGCTCCACGGTGTCCGTCGTCGACATCGTGCAGGGCTATGTCGCGCTGCGCAAGGTCGGGCGCAACTGGTCGGGCTTGTGTCCGTTCCACGCAGAGAAGAGTCCGTCGTTCACGGTGCGCGAGGAGATGGGTCGCTATCACTGCTTCGGCTGCAGCGCCTCGGGAGACGTGTTCAAGTTCATCCAGGAGATCGAGCACACCGACTTCGTCGGCGCAGTCGAGCATCTCGCCGGAAAGGCCGGGATCGAGTTGCGCTACACCGGCGGCGGCGAGAACAAGGAGCGGGTTCGGCGCAAGTTGTTGATCGGCGCGATGGAGCGTGCCGTCGAGTGGTACCACGAGCGGTTGCTCACTGCGCCCGATGCCCGCGGTGCCCGCGACTATCTGCGCCGGCGCGGATTGGCCGGTGACGTCGCTCGTCAGTTCCGCCTCGGGTGGGCACCGGACGACTGGGACCTGATGAGTCGCGAAGCCGGAGTTGCCGCCGATCTGCTTCGAGACACGGGTCTGGCGTTCACCAACAAGCGGAACAAGCTCCAGGATTCCTTTCGTGGTCGCGTGCTCTTCCCGATCTTCACCGACGGTGGAGACCCAGTGGCCTTCGGGGGCCGAATCCTTCCCGGATCCGCCGACCCCGCGAAGTACAAGAACTCTCCTGAGACGGTCATCTACGCCAAGAGCCGAACGCTGTACGGGCTCAACTGGGCCAAGGCTGACATCGTCGCCCAGGATCAGGTCATCGTGTGCGAGGGCTACACCGATGTGATTGGCTTTCACCGTGCCGGGGTCAAGCGAGCGGTTGCAACCTGCGGCACCGCATTGACGGAACAGCATGTGCAGATGTTGAAGCGGTTCGCCAACAAGGTGGTGCTGGCATTCGATGCGGACAACGCCGGCCAAGGTGCAGCCGAGCGCTTCTACGAATGGGAGCAGAAGTACCAGGTGCAGGTCTCTGTGGCCCAGTTCCCGAAGGGTCAGGATCCTGGCGAACTGAGTCTCTCGAACCCCGAAGCGTTGGCGAAGGCGGTTGATGACGCACTGCCGTTTCTCGGCTTCCGGTTGCAGCGGACGCTGAGTGGGAAGCCGATTCGATCGCCGGAGGAGCGGGCGAGACTCGCCGAGCAGGCAATGGCGGTGGTCAATGAGCATCCGGAGGTCAACGTCCGAAAGTTGTATGCCGGTCAGGTCGCTGCGCACACAGGCCTGCCGATCAACGATTTGGTGCGCGTCGCCGAGCAACGAAACAGGCGTCCCGCCGTGCGCGTGGCCCCGGCTCGCCAGATCGGCGCTTCTGAGAACGCCGAGTTCGTGGCTGTAGCGCTGCTGATGCAGCGTTGGGACGACATCGCGCCATGGCTGGTCGAGGACCTGTTCAACGAAGACGTCAATCGGCGAGCCTTCGTCGCTCTCGCTTCCAGCGCCGGGAGCGTCGATGCCGCGCTCGAGGCTGCCGATCCCGAGGCTCGGGAAGTCCTCGAGCGGGCTGCGGTTGCGGATGTGGAAGCCGACCCGGAGATCGAGGCTCTCAACCTGATCTCGGCAACCGTGCGTCGCGCCCTTGCGCGCCGGTTGCGGATCACCGATGCGGCCGAGATCCGAGAGGACGCCGAGGCACGGGTTCAGCTCGAGCGACTGATGACCCGCGAGTCACCTCAGATCGCTGCCGAGTGGTTGCTAGGGTGGCTTGAGCGACGAAGGGAGGAACGCGGTTGAGCGATGACGCCATGACGAACGGCAATCCTGTAGAGCCGCCCTTTCCTGGTGTCGATGCCCAGAAGTGGGAAGCCCTCGTCGTGACCGGGTCGCAAGTCGGTACCGTTCATGCCGACGACGCTGTTGCTGCGCTGCTCGATGTCGAACTGACCAGCGACGTGATCGCCGGACTTACGGCGGCGCTTGCCGGTCGAGGCATTGTGGTTGATGTAGCTGTTGACGAAGTCGTTGACGAAGCGGACGAACCCGACACGCCCCCGCACGGCGTTGTCGTTGCCCCTCCAACCCCGGACCTGGACGAGGACGCCTCCGGCAAGTTCTCCCCGCGGCGGGTACGTCGCGCCGAACGGATGGCCGAGAAGTACGAGACCGGGCCTACCGGCGACACCGTTCGGATGTATCTCAAAGAAATCGGGCGTGTCGGGTTGCTGAGTGGCGACGAAGAGCGTCTCATGGCCCAACAGATCGAGGCTGGGAACTTCGCAGCGGCCGAGATCGATGCTGGCGGCGACGATCTCGATCTTGCTGAGCAGCGTCGCTTGTTGCGCATCGTCACGAATGGTCAGCGGGCCAAGAGCAACCTGATCCAGGCCAATTTGCGACTCGTGGTCAGCATTGCCAAGCGATACAGCGGTCGCGGGATGCAACTCCTCGATCTGATCCAGGAAGGCAACCTCGGCCTGATGCGGGCGGTCGACAAGTTCGACTACACCAAGGGTTTCAAGTTCAGCACGTACGCCACGTGGTGGATCCGCCAGGCCATCACCCGCAGCATCGCCGATCAGGCCCGAACCATTCGCATTCCGGTGCACATGGTCGAGAGCATGAACCGGGTCCTGCGGATGCAGCGCCAGATGCATCAAGAACTCGAACGCGAACCCACGCTCGAGGAACTGGCCGATCGGTGCGAGATTCCTGTCGAGCGAGTTCGCGACATCCTCAGGTACTCCCAGGACCCGCTGTCGCTGGACTCACCGGTGGGTGAGGAGGAAGACTCCAATCTTGGCGACTTCATCCAAGATGGCTCCGCCGACGCCCCGGACGATGCAGCAGCGAAGAAGATGTTGATCGCAGCCGTCGACGAGGCCCTCGGTGAGCTTTCCGAGCGCGAGCAGGAGATCGTCCGGATGCGATTCGGTCTGGATGATGGTCAGGCCCGCACGCTCGAAGAAGTCGGTCGTGAGTTCGGTGTGACCCGCGAGCGTGTGCGTCAGATCGAAGCCAAGACGTTGGCCAAGCTGCGCCATCCGCAACGCAGCCAAAAATTGAAGGAGTTCCTCGACGTCGACTGAATTCGATGATGGCAGAACCGAATCCTCGTGGAAGTGGGACGCCGCGCTGTTAATCTGCCGGTTGCCTTTCCGAGATAGCTCAGTTGGCAGAGCAGCTGACTGTTAATCAGCGGGTCGCAGGTTCGAGCCCTGCTCTCGGAGCCAGATCGGGGTCCGTCTAGACGGGCCCCGTTTGCCTATCCGGGCGCTGTCACGCAGTCGATCCCGGTGCACGGGGTGGTAGTCATTGTCGAAGCGTTGCCCGACGATGCGACGGTCTGCGTCGTCGGCTGGCCCGACCTGATTGGCGAGGCACTGCTTCGCCGTGGCGATTCGACG
>JANOEM010000455.1:0-6823 GCA_031413195.1 Actinomycetes bacterium | reverse complement strand
AAGCCCGCCTGCCACCCCACGGGCTGCAGCCCAAAGCGTGTCATGGTGTCCTGGGCGTCGCACATCTGATAGCTGAAGATCTCACGCGGTTTGCCGTCCTTGAGCCCGGTCACATGCGCGCCCACGATTGCCCGCCCCGTCATGTTGTCGCCGAGAGTCGCGGGATCCGGCACGAGCGCCGCCACAACGTTGCGAGGCACCACCTGCTGGCCGTCGACCTCGATCGAATCGGTGCGGTCGAGCCCGATCGCGTGCAGCACCTTGAGCGCCCCGATGAACTCCTCGCCGAGCGCGAACTTGAACGTCACACGGCGTGCGTCCAACACACGGGGGATCATCACCACATCCTCGTGCTCGACATGGACGCACTCCACGGGACCGACTCCCTCGGGGAAGATGAATCGCTCCGGTTCTGCGAACGGCGGCAGGGTGAAGAAACCTCGATCCTTCTCCCACACCAGTGGCGGATTGAGGCATTCCTCGATCGTGGTCCAGATCGAGAACACCGTCGCGAACGGCACGCCCTCGATCCGCAGGTCGCCGCCCGCCCGGATGTTGATGTCATGAATCTCGTCGAAGAGGTGCTTGGCCGCATGTGCCGCAAACACTTGAACCAATCCGGGACTGACCCCCTGCCCGACGAGCGCGAGCCGGCCGCGGTCGCGCCATGTGCCGTCCATCGCGAACATGTCGTCGCCCAGCATCCGACCCGGCTTACTGTACGGGTCGGTCGGGTGGGGCTCGGACACGCTGAGCGCCATGTCCATGTAGTCGACATCAGCAGCGAGCGCACCGAGGAACACGGGCATCACAAAACGTGGATCAACCGCGTTCATCACGAGGTCCACTCCGTACGCCCGGGCAAGTTCCGCCACGGCGCTAGCGTCGGACGCATCGACGTGCGCGGTGGGATGGCTCGAGCTGTCGCCGATCGCGTCCGCTAAGCCGCGGGCCCGGTCGAGGTCGTGATCCGCGAGCACCATCTGCTCCAGCCATGGCCGACCGGCGCTCAGTTGCGCAATGGCCTCTCCGACGGTGCCCAATCCGACCAGCAATACTTTCATCAAATCTCCTCATCCATAAGTGGGAGATCCAGCCGCCGGTGTCACCGATCTTTACGCCGACCCAACTGAACACCCTCGACATGATGATCCTAATCCCTTTACTCCGACGAGCCAGCCCACCAAGATTCACAGAGAGGTGATCCGAGCACGCCGTTCGCAGGTTCGAGCGTCACCGTCGTTCGCCGCCCCCGGTAGCCCCGGTGATGCCCGTCGTGGCGCCCCCGGCAGTGTGTTCCGCCCATGCGCTCGAAACGGCTCCACCATCGCCCACATCGATGATGAGCGTGGTACAGTGGTGCCGTGAGTGGGACACATGTAGTGGTTGTGGGAGATCGGGGTCGGATCGTCATCCCTGCGGAAGTACGGGAGCGAACGGGCTGGGTGGAGGGCACGCCGCTCGTGCTGTTGGAGACTCCTGGTGGCGCCGTCTTGCTCACGCGAGATCAGCTCCGTGCGCGAGTCCGAGACGAGTTGGCGAACCTCGATCTCGTCGGTGAACTGCTGGCCGACCGTCGACTGTCTGCGGCGGCCGAGGACGCGGCGTGAGCATGGTGCTGGACGCCTCCGCCATCTTGGCGTTCGTACAGGGTGAGGACGGATCTGACGTCGTCGAGGCAGCACTCGAGCAATCGTCGCGGTGCGGTGCGGCCAACTGGTCCGAGGTCGCGCAGAAGGTATTGGCGGCAGGACGCGACTGGGGCTTGGTCCGCGCTTTACTGGAGAGCTACCGGCTTGAAGTCGAGCCAGTAGGAATCGAAGATGCCGAATGGGCGGCCCGCCGCTGGACCCGAGGTGAGGGATTGTCGCTCGCTGATCGCCTGTGCCTCGCGCTCGCCGAGCGCGTCGACGGGACCGTTCTGACCGCTGACGGGTCATGGGGATCGACGGGCCGGGTTCGACAGATCCGCTGACCGCCGCCCCGATCGCGCTGTCGGTCAACGAACTCGTCGGCGCCTCTTCTCCCAAGCCGCCGCGATCACGACCAACCCGACAGGCGCAGATCGTCGACTTCCGCGTCGGGCACCGGGTCCAGGGCCTGGCTGGGGACGAGGCCGCGGTCGACGAGATCCTCCAATATCTCGCGCTCGGACAGGGCTTGCTTGGTTCAGGTCCAGCCTTCGGTGGTGTTGGCGATCTCGAGCAGGGTGAGCATCGCCCGAACGTTGATCGCCGTCTGGCTCGCCGACGATTGACCCTCATTCATGTCACCGCAACATACGGAAAACTGTCGCTTGCGGTGACATGAAAGTTGTGGGCATGGATGACACGGACTACGGGTGCTGCACTACTCTCGATCGCCAGTCCGGCCAGTCCGGCCAGGCCGGCGGTCGAAGTCGTCGAAACGTCGCTCGTGTCGCGAACACCGATGTGGTCACAAACCACCGAGCGGCCACCAGATCCAACGGAGATTCAGTTCCCACAGACCCCTTGGGTGGACGCACGGCGCCCGTGTACGCGTCCTGCGGCTCGCGACAGGATAGGCAACGATGCCTCGACGATCGGCTGAATACGCGAGCTGTATGCTCGCCGGAGTGGACGAGGCCGCAGCGTTGCCCGAATCGACAGAGGCCGCGGTGCGGACGCGAAGTGAGTATCGGCTGGGCCTGGCATCGGACGAAAAGCCCGATGAGCCGGTGTCCACTCCCTCGGCGGTCGAGTTGCCGTTTGACTTTCGGCATGCGGCTCGCAGCGATCGCGTCGGCTGCGCGACGCTGCTCCTCGACGCCTATCGGGGAACAATCGACGATGAGGGCGAAGATGCCAACGACGCACTTGCTGCGATTGACGACTACTTCGAACGGATCCTCTGGGACCACTGCTTCGTCGCCAGCGATCGCGGAGTGTTAGCAGCGATGAGCTTCGTCGTGGTCGTCGGGGACATGTTCTACATCGACCCAGTCGCAACAGCTCAGTCCCACAAGCGGCTCGGTCTCGCACGGATCGCAATCATGATGTCTTTGGCATCACTGGTGGCCAATGGCGTGACCGAGGTCGGAGCGACAATCACCGACGGCAACACCGCCTCGGAACGCCTCTTCATCGGCACCGGTTTCGAGCGAATCGGCCCCTACCCGCCTACCTGAGGCGCGCCATCGCTCTCGCCGAGACTATGAACCGCTCGACGGGCTTCGAGGCTTCACGCCAGATGAGAGCTGAACGCGCTCGGTATCAGCGGCGAGGAGTCGTCTGACGACCGCCCGATATCGGGCGATTGTATGGCGTTGCGCGATCGACTCACGGCGCTCACGGAACGCGACCACGAACCGTGGCAAGTCGGCCAGGCAGCTACGAGGAACCAATCGGTGCGGCGCATCACGCGCTCAGTCGCCAACGTGCCGTTATCGACACGGGCGCTCGTGCTGGGTATGGTTCCGAGTGACGGAACGCGGGATCTGTCTGACTGGATGATCTCGCAAGGCAGGCACTGGATCACGACGAACGGGATCGCCGAGGCACTCTCAATCCCGGTGGAACAGGTTCCATCTATCGTCTCTCGGCTTCGACGGGCCGGCCGAATTTTCTCGCCGACTCGTGGCGGGTACGTACCGATTCCCGCCGAGTACCGCTCGTGGCGGGCGGTACCGGCGAGCCACTTCATCGACTCAATGATGCGATACCTCGGCCACGACTACTACGTCGGATACCTGTCTGCCGCCGAGGTCCACGGTGCAGCGCATCAACGCCCGCAGGTCTTCCAGGTGATCACCGACGCCCGACTGAACGACCGCACCTTCGACCGGGTCAGCATCGAGTTCACAACATCGGCGAAGACAGCCAGACGACCGTGCACGATGATCAACACCCCGACAGGGACCATGAAGGTTTCCACTCCTGAGACGACGGCCCTCGATCTCGTGGCCGCCCCCGCGCACGGCGGGGGCCTGTCCAACATCGCCACCGTTCTCGGCGAACTGCTCAGCAACGAACTGCTCGACATTCCACGCCTCGCCGCGCTCGCCAAGGACTACCCCGCAGCTGTGCTGCAACGCGCCGGATGGCTCCTCGAGCACGTCGCTGGGGAGATCGAAGCCGAGGTCGACCTTGACCCGCTCGAACACGTGGCGGGTGCTCGTCTCAAGCCGACGCCGTTGGCAGCGTCTGGCCGACAGGCCGGTTCATTCAACGAGCGATGGAACATTCTCGTCACTGGGCACGAGCCTGGCACCGCGCACTCGAATCGGTCGGCCAACGACGGATAAGGATCTACGACTGCCGACACGCCGCAGTCACCACATGGCTACGCGCCGGGATGCCACTCGCCGAAACAGCACGACGACTCGGACACAGCGTTGAAACCCTCGTCTCCACGTACATCGGCGCTCTCGACGACGAAGAACATATCGCCAACCAACGAGTCGACTCGATCCTCGGGTAGGTACAGAACGTCGTTCACCAATCCGCTACGCAGTTCGTGGTCGTGGCCACCCGAAACGTAACTGTCGCTCAGTTACCTTCCGTTACATTTCGGCTGGCTACACGACAGCGCAACGAGATCCCGACGACTGCAACGCCGTTGTTGTGCAGACCGGGCCCTGAACGGTGGCGAGCGAAACGGCTCCACCCACGCCAACAGGTATGGTTTCGTCGTGACCGCTGCAGCCGAGACTCTCCTTCAGCAAGCACTCACTGTTCCTGTTGAAGACCGAGCGTTGCTCGCCTCAGGCCTGCTCGCGAGCCTCGACTCAAACAGCGTTGACGATGTCGAGGTCGACAGACTGTGGTCGACTGAAACCCAGCGTCGGGAAACACTGCTGGATTCGGGCGAGGCCGGGCTCGTGACGTGGGAACACCTCGTCGCGCGCATCGACGAACGTCGCGCGTAGCGACAGTACGGATGAGCTTGCCTTTCCTGCTCCACTCGCTCGCCGAGGGCGATGTCGTCAGCGGGTGGGGTGGGGTCAACTGACAGACGACCACATGCGCTTCACCTATTCGACCCCCTGGGGGCGGCGCCACCTATCACCATCTCTGGCCCATACGAGGCCCGCGGCCGGGGAAGTGACGTAACCTCATACTCAGTCGTTTGTCCGAAGATCTGTTGGGGGACCGATCCTTCCGAGGTCCTGTCGGCGCGAGGAGACAAATTCATGAACGATCACGACCTCGACGCGCTGGATCTGAATATTCGTCCCGATACGAACAGCTTTGATGGGGTGGGAACCCCCGACGAGGTGCTCGGTCGTGACATGCGCTTGGTCCCGATGAACGAACTCGGTCTGCTCGTGGCGTACGAGCCGGTGGTGCGGTTGAACCTGGGGGAACTCTTCTTCCCGACGGCGGTGGAGGACTACCTGGCGTGTTGCGATCTGATGGCGCGCGTTGCCGGTCAGCCCCCGCAGGTCGTGCTCGCGCGCGGTGAGTTGACACTGGAACGCCTTGCCGAGATCGGCGCGGCGCACCCCGGGCCGGGCCTGTATCTGCGACTCGTCGACGAACCGTTCTCGAGCGCCAAGGCCACGATGTGGCGTCACCGCTCCGAACGCCCGAAGTTCCGTCATGCCAGCCGGTTAGCGCGAGTCGGCGTGCTCAGCCGAGCGGTCGATGCGCTCAACCGCATCAGCCTTCTCTTCCGCGGCAAGGTCGCCAAGGGCACCGAAGCCGCCGCAGAGAGGCTGTACCGCGAACGGATGCGCACGGACCACCATCCGTACTACGGCCGCGTCGTGCACTCCGGCGGGTACATCGCGCTGCAGTACTGGTTCTTCTACCCTTTCAACGACTGGCGCAGCCGTATCTACGGCGTCAACGACCACGAGGCCGACTGGGAGCAGGTCGTCGTATACCTCGCCGAGCAGCCTGAAGGTCCACCGCTTCCGGCATGGGTGGTCTTCTCCGCCCATGATGAGACGGGTGACGACCTGCGGCGTCGCTGGGACGATCCCGACCTCACGTTGGTCGGCAGCCATCCCGTGGTGTTCGCCGGGCTGGGCTCACACAGCGGCGCCTACCTGCCTGGCGAATACCTCACCAGCTTCGATCCCCCCGCGTTCAAGGGCTTCATCCGCTTCAGCAGAAAAGTCACGCGGCGACTGTTGCCGTGGACACGGACCAACGCCCAGGCCGGGGTGGGGATCCCGTACATCGACTATGCAAGGGGCGACGGGCTCTCCATCGGTCCCGGGCAGGACCGCGAGTGGCATGGGGTCCTGATCGACGATGACACCCCGTGGGTGTTTCACTACCAGGGCCTCTGGGGCAATGACACCGCTGACCCGTTGGGCGGCGAACGGGGACCGGCCGGCCCCCGATACGAGAAGTCGAGCGTCGTACGCCAATCGTGGGGTGACGTCGTTGGTTGGTCCGGTCTGGCAAAGGTCGCGCCGAACCACCAGGCCGCAATCCAGTTGATCACTCATCGGCTTGACCAGCTCGAGTCCGAGGCCGCCGCATTGACGCAGGATCTCGACGCTCGACGCACGCAGCTCCGCGCCGATGTCGCGAGCGGCGTGGGGGTCACCATCACACAGGAGTTGGAGTTGAACGCACTCGCTTCGGGACGCACAAAGCTGAGCGACGAGCGCCGCCGGCTGCAAACTCGGCTACTGAATCCCCCAGCCGACCCAGGTCCTCACGCTCACCTTCGCCATCGCCATCTGCCCGCCACAGAGGAGACACACGGGCGACTCCGTCTGCTCTCCGGCTGGTCCGCGATCAGCACCCCGATGCTCCTGGCCGCCTTCGGCCTCGCGTTCCTGCCAACCCGAGCGATCGCGATCATTCCCACCGTGGCCCTGTGGACGTTGCTCGTGCTCGGCATC
>JANOEM010000454.1:0-2104 GCA_031413195.1 Actinomycetes bacterium | reverse complement strand
ACGTTGAGGATCCCGACGATGGTCACCCGCTCATCGGCGAACGAGAAAGCGGTCACTCGGACCTGCCTTCGCAGAGCGTCGCCGGACGCCACCCACGCAGCGAGCTGACGGTGGCCAACTCGTCACAATCACCCAGTTGATCAACATCGAGGCGCCGCTCGGCGACCACGCCCTGATCGAGGAGAACCTTTCGTCCGATACCGGCGAGGCCCCCCACCGACAGGGGTGGTGTCCACCATTGCCCGTCACGGCGGTACAACAAGGAGGCAATCGTGGTCTCGACGACTTCGCCGCGTTCGTTGACCATGATCACGTCATCTGCCCATGGCGCGCCTACGCGTGCCGCGTCGTACACAGATCGCTCAGTCGTCTTGTGGCACACGAACGGATCATCGCTGCGGATCCGTTGTTCGGCAACGACGAGTCGAACGGACGAGGGCTGCGGTTCGAGCGGCGTGACTCCGACGTGGTGTTCGCCGTTGCGCGAGACAGTGATCCGCAGCCGCATTACCGTCGCAGGCAACTCGAGCGCAGCGATGTCAGAAGCCAATCGGTCGAGGTCGACCGGAAACCCGAAGTAGAGCGCTGTGTCCGCGAGCCGCTCCAGGTGGAGTGCGACGTTCCGTGCTCCTGCACCATCGAGCCGCAGGGTCTCCAACAACTCGAACCCGGGCCGGGTCGTCGTCAGGATCGCGGCCTTTGCTTCGAGTTCGGAATCCTCGTCCCCCGGATCGGAATCCCATGTGATGCCACCGCCGCTGCCGTATGTGCATGTTCGTGTGGAGCGGTCGATGACGGCTGTGCGGATCGCCACGTCAAAGCGTGCGGACGGTCCTCTCGATAGGTCCGACGCAGGCTCGACCACTCCGACAGCACCGCAGTAGACGCTGCGCGGCCATGGCTCGATGGCCGCGATCGCGGCCATCGCGGCGATCTTTGGCGCACCGGTGATCGACCCACACGGGAACAGCGCATCGAACACATCGACCAGCGCAGTGTCGGGCCGGATGCGTGCTTCGACGGCAGACGTCAATTGCCACACCGTCTCATACCGCTCCAGATCGAACAGGTGCGGAACTGCGACACCTCCGGGCACTGCAATCCGGGACAGGTCG
Organism: Actinomycetes bacterium; assembly: GCA_031413195.1. Lineage (GTDB taxonomy): Bacteria > Actinomycetota > Acidimicrobiia > Acidimicrobiales > Ilumatobacteraceae > WLMZ01. The sequence continues at coordinate 989 of JANOEM010000454.1, read as the reverse complement.
TTTCGGAGCAGGTCGACGATCATCACGTTCTCCGCCCGATCCTTCTGCGACTGGAGCAAGGACTGCCCGACAGCGACGTCGTCGCGCTGTCGTGGCCTTCGACGGGCAGTGCCCTTCATCGGTCGTGTTCGGACGACTTTGCCATCGAGTTCGAAGAAACGCTCTGGCGATGCCGCAACGATCGCCAAGCAGCCCAGGTCGATCAGCCAGTTCGAGGTGGAACCCTGGCCGGCGCACAGTTGCCGATAGAGAGCTTCGGCATCGACATCGACATCGACTTCGCTCCCACTCTCGATCTCAATCCGATCAGTCAGGTTGACCTGGTACACCTCCCCTTCGGCAATCAGATCGCGAATGGTGGCCACACCGCGCCGGTACCACGCAGATCCGCCACGACGGCTCGTTGCTGCCACGACCGTGCCCGATGGCCTGTCGGGTGCTGGCTCGCGCCGGGGCCGAACCTGACGCCGGCGGAACTCGACGAAGCAGGCGAGCGGGATTGACTCGCACGGGGGCCGAACCACCATCGCGGGGTCAAACGCCGGCGCTGCCTCGTAGGTCACGAAACCAACCGCCCAGTGACCCCGCTCGGCGGCCGTCTGGGCCTCCTCGATCACCCCTCGAACTTGATCGAGATCCCGTGCAACGAAGACCGCCTGCGGCTCGAGATAGGTCGTGACAACGCCCGCGACGACATCGTCATGTCGGATCAACCGAGGGTGGATGTCGATCTCGGCTCTCAAAGTGCGCCCCGATCCATTGACCCGAAGCTACCCGTCCGAGCGGAGAGATCCAGCCGCCCCCACCCGAGGCTTTGGCGCACGGCGAGGCTTTCGCGCGCGCCCGTTCGCGAGCGAAAGCCTCGGGTGGCGCGAAAGAAAAACCTTTCCTTATGATACAATCGGTTATCCTGGCGATCAGTTCCAGTTGAATGCAACTTCAGCCGCCACATTTTATTCATGGTCGCCGTCAACGGGTTTAAATAATCC
>JANOEM010000453.1:0-4226 GCA_031413195.1 Actinomycetes bacterium | reverse complement strand
TGTCCCATCTGGTCGGCCCGAGGAGCTACGTCAAAGAGCGCATCGGTGCATTCAAAGAGGCAGGAGTGACCGTGCTGTCGATCAATCCGGTCGGCGGCGACCCGGTCAAGGCCGTCGTAACCCTCCGCGAAATCATCGACGAATCATGATCGTCATCTCGGCCGCAATACCGATTGACGGATCTCAGCGCGAGGCAGTCATGGACGCGGTGAACACGATGCGCGCCGCAACCCTGCTCGAGGACGGTTGCGCCGAATACCGCTTCTCGTTCGCGATCGATGATCCGAACACGGTTCTGATCTTCGAGGAATGGCGCGATCAACTGGCGCTCGCCGCTCATTTCGCAGCGGCCCACATGGCCGAGTTCCAGGCCAAGATCGGCGGATTCGTCACCGGTGCGCCGGTTGCCGCTCGTTACGAAGTTGCCTCCAAGGGCCCACTTCGCTGAGGCTCTCTTCGGGTCTGCTCGGTACGCTCGGCTCATGAAGACATCCCACATCGGCGGCTCCGTCGCTCCTGGCTGGGAGCCCGTCCGCAAGGCATTCGAGAACAACTTCGATGCCACCGAAGAAGTCGGCGCCAGTGTCGCCGTCTACCACCGTGGCATGAAGGTCGTCGACCTGTGGGGTGGCTCGATCGAAAGCGACGACTCCTCAAGCACGCCGTACACCGACGAGACACTGCAGTTGGTGTTCAGCACGACCAAGGGAATCGCGGCGATCGCCGTCGGGATCTGCGTCGATCGAGGTTGGCTCTCCTACGACGCACCCGTTTCGAAGTACTGGCCCGAGTTCGCTGCCCACGACAAGTTCGACGCAACCGTTGCCCAAGCGCTTTCTCATCAGTGCGGCATCTACACCGTGGACGGGCCGATCTCGCTGGCCGAGGCCCTCGATTGGGAAACTGTCACAGCAAGAGTGGCCGACACCCTGCCGCGTTGGCCGATCGGTACGGCGCACGGGTATCACGCGGTCACGTTCGGCTACATCGCCGGCGAACTCGTCCGGCGGGCCGATCCCCACGGGCGCAGCATCGGCCGGTTCGTCCAGGAAGAAATCTCCCAACCGCTCGGTGTCGACTTCTGGATCGGCCTGCCCGAAGAGCTTGAGCCATTGGTTGCGCCGCTGATCGCGCCCGACATGCCGACCGACCCGGCGATTCTTGCGGTGATCAAGATGTTCGTCGGCCCGGGAACGGTCCTCGGTGATGCTCTCTCCTTGAACGGGGCGCTTCTCGGCGAGGTCACAGCGAGTGGGATCAGCACGCTCACCTTCAACACTCGTGCCGTGCACGCGGCAGAGATCCCTGCGGCCAACGGGATCACCAACGCTCGATCTCTGGCGAAGATCTACGCTGCGACGCTCGCGCCCGTCGATGGTGTTCAATTGCTCAGCGATTCGACCCGAGATGCCGCCCGGGCAACGGTCACTCCTGAGGGCGAGGCCGACAAGTGCATGATGATCGCGTCGACATTCGGGATGGGATTCATGACCCACGGCACCTTCACGCCGTACTCCGGCCCGGGGTCGTACGGGCACTTCGGCGCCGGAGGTTCTGTCGCATTCGCGCACCCCGAACGTGACCTGGCATTCGGGTATGCGATGAACCGGATGGCCAACAGTTTGATCGGCGATCTTCGTGCCCAATCGATGATCGACGCGGCAGCCGCATGCGCCGACGCCCTTTCGTGACCAGCCTGATGTGAGCTACGACGCAGTGATCGTCGGCTCCGGACCGAACGGTCTGGCCGCTGCGGTCACGTTGGCGCGTGCCGGCCGCAGCGTGTTGGTGCTCGAAGCCCACGACCGAATCGGCGGCGGGACGCGAACGGCCGAACTGACCCAGCCCGGGTTCCATCACGACGTGTGCTCGGCGGTTCATCCCCTTGGTGCTGCTTCGCCGTTCCTGCGGACGCTTCCGCTTGCCCAGCATGGCCTGCGGTGGTTGACCCCGACAGTCCAACTCGCGCATCCGTTCGACGATCGGCCGGCCGCACTCGTCCAGCGTTCGCTGACTCTGACCGCCGAACAGTTCGGTGATCACGCCGGGAGATACAGGCGACTGATGGGTTCCGTCGTCTCGGACTGGCGAAACGTGGTAGACGCCTCGATGCACCCTGTCGTCGGGCTCCCGAGTCACCCGATCTCATTGGCCCGGTTCGGGTTCCGTGCCCTCCCGTCGGCCGCGATGGTCGCTCGGTACCTGGTCGATCAGCGCGCCGCCGCGCTGTTTGCCGGGAACGCCGCGCACTCGTCGCAACCGCTCAGCCACCCGCTGACATCGTCGTTCGGGTCGATGCTGCTCGCCGCGGCCCACGTCGATGGGTGGCCCGTAGCCGCAGGTGGGTCGCATGCCATCACCGACGCGCTGGCCGCGTATCTCACCTCGCTCGGCGGCGAGATCCGACTCGGTACCCGCGTTTCCACGATGGCGGACCTGCCCGTGCATCTCGTCGCGTTGTTCGACACCGACGCACGCCAACTCGCGCGCATCGCCGGCGACGCACTTCCGGGTAGCTATCGCAAGAAGCTCGAACGGTTCCGCAGCGGGCCCGGCGCATTCAAGCTCGACTACGCGCTCGATGGTCCGGTGCCATGGGCCGACTCGTCGTGTGCTCCGGCCGGCACCGTGCACCTCGGCGGAACCTCCACCGAGATCGCCCGAGCCGAGGCCGATGTCCACGCCGGGCGGATGCCGGAGCGGCCGTTCGTGCTTGCCGCCCAACAGAGTGTCGTCGACCCGAGCCGAGCGCCGGCCGGCAAGCACACGTTCTGGGCGTACGCGCACGTTCCGAACGGTTTCGATGGCGACGCGACCGACGCGATCGAACGCCAGATCGAGCGATTCGCCCCGGGGTTCCGTGACCGGGTGATCGGGCGCCACACCATCACGCCGTCGTGGCTGCAGGACTACAACCCGAACTATGTCGGCGGCGACATCGCAGCCGGATCCCACGGCGGGTTGCAGGTCTTCTTCCGGCCTACCCGCTCGCTGCACCCGTACCGAACGCCGAACCCGGCGATCTGGATCTGCTCCGCGGCGAGCCCGCCCGGGGCGGGAGTTCACGGCATGTGCGGGCACAACGCCGCAATGGCGGTTCTGTCCAGAACGCCTGCGTGACGCGCTTCAGAGTAAACCGCGGAGCCACCACAGCCCGAGAATCCAACCAATCGCGCCGAGTATCAGCGCTGCTGCGACGTACTTCCAGGTCAACTCGGTGACGACCTCGATCGGATCGCCAGCACCGGCGTTCAGATTCTCGCTGATCTCGGCGTACGCCTCCTCCAGTGCCTCGGCCGTCGGTGCCTCGAAGAACGCACCGCCGGTGAGATCGGCGACACCGCCGAGTTCGTCGTAGTTGACGGGCACCGGGATGACATCGCCGGTCTGGGGGTCGGTGACCGTGCCGTCCAGCGTGCCGAACGCGATCGCGTAGACAGGGATCTTGAAGTCGGCGGCTACCTGCGCGCCGTCGGCAGTCGGGCGTCCGACGGTGGTCTCGCCATCGGTCAGGAGCACGATCGCCCCTGCCGGCTCGTCGGGGCGTTGCTCGGTCGGGGGTCCGATGATGTCCGATGCGACCGCGAGTGCGTCACCGATCGCCGTTCCCTCGCCCAGTTCGAGATCCTCGATCTGCTGGCTGACCGCTTCGTGGTTCAGCGTCGGCGCAACCCGTGCCGTGACGTCCTTGTTGAACGACACCAACCCGATCTGGATGTTGTCATCGACCTGCTCGACGAAATCGAGAGCAGCCGCCTTCGCCGCGTCCAGTCGGTTGGGGTCGACATCGGTTGCTTTCATGCTCAACGACACGTCGAAGACCAACACGATCCGTCCGCCGGACTCGGTCTGCATCAACGAGCGTGTTGCCGGCTGGGCAAGCGCGATCACTCCGACAACGGCGGCGCCGAGGTAGCAACCGGCGATCACATGGCGGCGCCAACCGGGGCGTTTCGGTGCGAGCTGATCGAGCAGGTCGACATTGGTGAAGGTGACGACGTGCTTGCGGCGTGTGAACTGAACGGCGACATACGCGGCGGCCAAGAGACCGACCGCGACCAGCCACCACAGTCGCCCGGGGGCGAGGAAGTCCGCTGCGAAGAGAGGCATCTTGTTCATCTGCGGATCCCTCCGCCGACACCTGCGACCTGCACGCGTCGCCGCCGAACGTGTTGGATGAGCGCGCCCACCCAGTCCTGATCCGTTCGCAGGACGAGGTGATCGGC
>JANOEM010000452.1:0-27100 GCA_031413195.1 Actinomycetes bacterium | reverse complement strand
GCGAAGGCCGTCGGAGACGGTGTCGGCTAGGCCTTCCTGAACAGTGGTCAGACCTGTTCAGCGCTCACCCGGATGTTGGTCCCGCGGGACCGCCTCGCGGAGGCCGAGGCAATCGCCGGAGCGACCGCCGAAGCAATGGTCGTCGGTGACCCCTTTGCGGCCGGGGTTCACCTCGGCCCGCTGGCATCGGCAGCTCAACGAGACCGGGTCCAGAGCTACATCCAGAAAGGGATCGACGAGGGTGCGACGCTCGTTGCCGGAGGGCTCGGCAAGCCCGACGGTGTCGACGCAGGCTTCTACGTCCGCCCGACGGTTTTCGGTGGCGTGACACCGGAGATGACGATCGCCCAGGAAGAGATCTTCGGACCGGTGCTTTCGATCCTGCCGTATGACGACGAAGAAGACGCCGTCCGGATCGCCAATGGCGTGGTCTACGGTCTCGCTGGCGGCGTCTGGTCGGCCGACAAGGCTCACGCAGAGCAGGTCGCGCGTCGGCTTCGCACCGGCCAGGTCGAAGTCAACGGCGGTGCTTTCAACCCGAACGCGCCGTTCGGCGGCTACAAGCAATCCGGCATCGGACGCGAGTACGGCCGGTTCGGTCTCGAGGAGTTCCTCGAGATCAAGAGCCTCCAGCTCTGACGAGTTGACGCAACCGGCTCTCGACATCCTCACGGTTGATGTACCCGCCACAAATGCGGCGCACCCCCGTGTAGGCAAACCGTCCGTGAAGGACGCGCCAGTTGTCGAACAGCATCGCTTCGCCAGGCTCCAGCACGTGGCGCCACTGCATCGACGGGTCGTTGGCGATCGACTCGAACGTTCGTAACGCGTCGTAGAACGAGATCATCTCGTCCTCGGCCAACAGGAACGGTGCCCGGTCGTAGTTGTTGAACGAGACCTGCACAAGGGCACCGGTGTGGTCATGGCGAAACACCGGCCGGGCCGCAATCAGGTGCGAGCCGTCGCCGATGTACTGGCCCGGAACTGTCACGCGGGACAAGGTTGCGAAGTGTTCCGGGCTGTCCCGGCGCATCCGGTCGGCGATCGCGAACGCGTCGACCATCGTCGATTCGCCACCCGTACCGACGAATTGCATGCAGTGCAGGAGCTGAACCCCGGGGGCGTCGTGCGAGTACGTGCCATCGGTGTGCGGACGCAACTCGAGGTTGGTGTATGCCGTGTCTGCCTTGTCCAGGTCCGCCGTGAACTCCCACATTCCGCCGAAGATGGTCTCTCGCACATACCCGACGCGACGCAGCAGGCCTTCGGTCGCAGTGGCATCGGCAGGTGTCCCGACCGCGAGGCAGAATCCGAACTCGGCCGTCTTCGCCAGCCATTCGGCCACGCCTTCGTCGCTGTCCATGATCGCCTCGTACGGCACGGTCGGGAGGTTGGCCGCGATGGATGGCGCGTTCCACAGGGTGACCTTGGTGTCGACGGCGGCACGTGGCTGCGACGCGTGCCGGTAACTCGCGAGGAACGCGACGGGGATCGAAGACAGCGGTGATGCGTCGGCCCAGGTGACCACGAGCGAATCGTCGGTGATGACGGCCGAAACTGCGGCCAGGTCGCGGGGGACGGAGGCCGTGAACAGTTGGCGCTGTTGGGTCACCGGATGCAGCGTCTCGTCGTCGTGGGCGTGGTCGCGCAGCCAGATCCAGGGATACCGGGTGACGACATCGTCATCCCATGTGACCTGGAGCGACATCTGGTCGGCGATCATTGATGAGATCAGAGACGAGATCATTGACATTGGTTACCCCTCATTGTGATTCGCGCCGCTCTCGGCACCGGAGATTCATCGGGCGGTGACAAAGCCGCAACGGAACTCGAATTCTACGGCGATCGACTGGCGACCATTCGTGCAATACTGACCCGAGGATCCGGGGGGAGAAAAATGAAACAGCGTTTGGCTCGCATGATGGGTGGCCTCACGGTCGTCGCGGGTGTCGCCGTGGCGATTCCGTCGATCGGCTCGTCCGCGTCGATGGCATCGGCCGCTGACGATGGCAAGGACAAGGTCAGTTTCACGGTCGGGGTCACCCAGGACATAGACACGCTCAATGTGACAGCCGGATATCTGGTGATCGACTACGAGATCTGGAACCTGACTTTGCCGACGCTGACCGACAAGGCCTCAGCCGATTTTGCGATCCAGCCCTCGATGGCCGAGTCGTGGACCGGCAGCGACGACGGACTGACTTGGACATATACCCTCGGTGATGGGTTGAAGTGGAGCGATGGGGAACCAATGACGGCCGATGACGTCGTCTACACCGTGACCCGCTCGATCGAGGAGGGCTGGTTCAACCACACCGCTGTCACGGGCAACCTGACCGCGACATCGCCCGACCCCCGAACTGTTGTGATCACGTCGTCGGTGCCTGATCCCAAACTCCCCGTGCTGGATTTCTATGTCGTGCCCAAGCACATTTACGAAAAGATCGATGCAGAGGCGCTCACCACCTATCCAGCCGACGACAACGTGTCGGGTGGGCCGTTCATGATCACCGAGCGCACGGAGAGCGAGTTCGTCCGGCTCGAGAAGAACCCGAACTGGTTCGGCACCGAGCCCAAGATTGACGAAGTTATCTACCGCATCTTCGCAACGCCCGAGGCCCAATACTCGGCCCTCACCGCGGGAGAGATCGACGCCGTCGACGATGTGCCCTCATCGCTCTACGCGACCGTTGCAGCGGGCGACGTGAAGAACCTCGAATCGATAGGCGGCAGCAACGGCAGCTTCAGCGAGTTGGCGATGAACAACGGCTGCGAGACCGGGATCGGCGACGGCCACCCGGCGCTCAAGGACAAGCTGGTGCGCCAGGCGATCAATTGGTCCATCGACCGTGATCTGCTGATCGAAAAGGTGCTCGCCGGCACCGGTGTCCCGGCGTTCACCATCGTCCCCTCGGCCAACCCGGCGTTCGATTTCGTTCCCGCTCCCGGCGTGCAGACCTACAGCTACGATCCCGAAAAGGCCAAGGCCTTGCTCGATGAGGCCGGTTGGGTCGATTCGGACGACAGCGGCGTACGTGACAAGGATGGTGTCGAACTGAACCTTCGTTACTTCGATCGCTCCGTCGGCACCGGAACGGCCACGACCGGCTACATCACCGATTGGCTGAAAGACGTCGGCATCGCGACCGAGGTGCAGACCTTCGACGAGGACACCCTCACCGCATTGCAGGGCAAGGGCGAGTTCGACTTGTTCACATGGGGGTGGACCCCGTTCGTCGATCCAGACACGATGCTGTCGTACTTGACCTCGGCCAACGTGCCGGTCGATCCGGATGCGGGTGGCTACAACGATGCCAACTGGTGCAATGCCGAGTATGACGCCTTGTACGAAGCGCAGAAGGTCGAACTCGATCCGGACAAGCGGGCCGACTTGGTTCAGCAAGCCCTGCAGGTCTTTTATGACGAAGCGCCGTACGCGGTCTTGTACAAGTACGACCTGCTGATGGCCATCCGGTCCGACAGGTGGACGAACATGGTCCGCCAGCCTTCCGTCACGGGACCGGTTCTGTTCAACCAGGGCAATCTCAGCTATCTCGCGCTGACGCCTGTCGGCGGCGGGGGGGACGACGAAGGCAGCAACACGGCGTTGATCATCGGCATCATCGGCGGCGTGGTGGTCGCAGGCATCGCCGGGTTCTTCCTGTTCAAGAAGCGCCGAACAAGCAGCGACGACGACCGGGAGTAGACCTGGACAGTGAATCCATGGTTTGTGGTCAAGAAGCTGTGGGTTTCATTCGTCCTGCTTGGGTTCGTCTTGGTGTTCAACTTCTTCCTGTTCCGGATCGTCGACCGCGATCCACTCGCCAAGTACCGCGGGCGAAGCAAGTTGTCGCCGGAACAAAAGGCCGGCCTGATCAAGCAGTTCGGCCTCGACGGCTCGAAGTGGGAACAGTTCACCGCGTACGTACGCAACACCGTCAGGCTCGACTTCGGCCGATCGTTCGACTCGCGGCGATTGGTGTCCGACGAGATCATCGATCGTCTCGGACCGACACTGCTGCTGGTCGGGATCTCGACCGTGTTGACGATCGGGATCGGGCTGTGGATCGGGATTCGGGCTGGTTGGCGGCGAGGGAGCAGGTTTGACAAGGCATCGACGGCCTCGACGATGGTGTTGTATGCGACGCCCGAGTTCTTTCTCGGGATGCTGCTGCTTTCGTACCTCGCCGCCCGCACCGGTTGGTTCCCGGTCGGCGGGGTCCGAGATGTGACGGCTGATTACACCGGGTTCGCAGCGGTCCTCGATCGCGCGCATCATCTCGCCCTGCCGGTGCTGACGCTGACACTCGGATACCTCGGGTCGTATGCGCTGGTGATGCGGACCTCGATGTTAGACACTGCAGGCGAGGACTATCTCGTGACGGCACGAGCGAAAGGCCTGCGCGACGCAGACGTGATGAAGCGCCATGCGGTACCAAACGCGCTCCTGCCGTCGGTTTCGCTGATTGCGATCAGTTTCGGCTTCATCCTCGGTGGCGCGATCACCACCGAGACGGTCTTTTCCTACCCTGGGCTCGGCCTGGCCACGTATGACGCGATCGGCAACACGGACCTGCCGATGTTGCAGGGCTTGTTCTTGTTCTCGAGCGCCGCAGTGATTTTCTTCAACCTGATCGCCGATCTTCTCTATGGGGTACTCGACCCCCGAGTCGGGAGACCCGAATGACCACCCCGACCATCGCTGGGCCATCGAACGGGCCGCCACTCAAGACGCCTCGTCAGGTGACTCGAGCCCGACGCTTGCTGGCAGCCCGGCGGATGTGGGCGCAACTCCGATCCGACCGAGCCGGATTCATCGGCCTGATCGTGTTCGGTCTCTTCGTGGTGATGGCGTTGGCTGCGCCCTTGATCGCCGATGTCAGCGAACTCCGCGCCGATGCCGGCCGCGGGCGCCCGAATCTCGCACCTCCGAGCCGAGAGTTCCTCCTCGGCACCGACGGCATCGGTCGTGACGTCTTGGCGCAGTTGGTCTGGGGCGCTCGGGTATCGCTCTACATCGGCCTGCTCGCCACCTTTGTCGCCGTTGTCATCGGCAGCGTCATCGGTCTGATCAGCGGTTACGCCAAGGGACGTGTCGGCAGTCTGCTGCTCGCCGTCGACGACTTCTTCCTCGTCATTCCGTTCCTACCCCTTGCGATCGTGCTTGCGGCGATCCTCGGTCGCTCTCCGAACGTGCTCGCGGTGGTGATCGGAGTCACGTCGTGGGCCGGCAGCGCGCGGCTTGTCAGGGCGCAGGTGCTCACGCTCAGCCAGCGCGGCTACGTCGAACGCTCGCGGGCGCTCGGGTCACGAGGCCGACACGTCGTCACCCGGCACGTGCTGCCAGGCGTCGCTCCGCTGATCATCGCCAACGCGACGCTTATCGTGCCCGCTGCGATCCTGACCGAGTCGACCCTCGCGTTCTTGGGTTTTGGTGATCGCAACTCGCCGTCGTGGGGCAAGATGCTCGGCGACGCCCAGGATGCCGCTGCAATCACCCAGAACGCATGGTGGTATTTCCTGCCGCCAGGCCTGTGCATCATCGGGGTCGTGCTGGCGTTCACCGTCTTCGGGCGAGCACTCGAGCAGATCTTCAACCCGAAATTGGGGGGACGATGAGCGCAGACGCAGCGATAGCCGGCTCGGCCGGGCACTTGCTGGACGTACGCGACCTGCGTGTCACCTATCGGTCGAACAACGGCCCCGTCCCGGCCGTACGGGGCGTGGACATGCACATCGCCGCCGGTGAGACACTGGGAATTGCCGGCGAATCCGGATGCGGGAAGTCAACGATGGCGATGGCGTTGCTGAAGTTGGTTGCACCCGAGACCACGGTCACCGGGCAGATCCTGCTCGACGGAGCCGATGTTCTCACGATGAAGCCAGGGGAGCTCCGCGCGGTGCGTTGGACGAAGGCATCGGTGATTTTTCAGGGCGCTCAACACGTGCTGAACCCCGTCCGCAAGATCGGCCATCAGATCGACGAGGCGATCGTCTTGCACAACACTGGCGGCCAGCACGATCAGGCGACGCGGGTCGGTGATCTCCTCGCTCTCGTCGGCCTGCCCCGGCGCAGGGCGCAGGACTACCCGCACGAGCTGTCCGGTGGTCAGAAGCAGCGGGTGATGATCGCGATGGCCCTGGCATGTGATCCCCTGCTGATCATCGCCGACGAGCCGACCACCGCGCTCGACGTGATGGTGCAGGCCCAGATCCTTCGTCTGCTGACCGAGATCAAGCACGAGCGGGGATTGTCGATGCTGTTCATCACCCACGATTTGTCGGTGCTGTCGTCGATCGCCGACAGACTGGCGGTGATGTACGCAGGCAAGATCGTCGAGGAAGGTCCCGCCAAAGGTCTGCTTCGGGGATCTCATCATCCGTACACCAAGGCCTTGAGCGCTGCATTCCCAACGATTGGTGATCCGGCATCTCGCTTCGCACCGAGCGGGCTGAAAGGCGATCCGCCCGACCCATCGAGCTTGCCGACGGGCTGCTCGTTCCATCCCCGCTGTCCGGTCGTCACCGATGCATGTGCCGCCATCGACATTCAGTTGAAGGCCCCGACTGCCGACGCCACGTGGCGCGCTGCATGTGTGCATGTCGGGGGTGCCGCGTGAACCCATTGTTGACGATCGAGGACATACACGTCACCTACCCGCCCCGCCGCCGTGGGGGCGGGGTTTCACGGGCCGTCGACGGCGTCGACCTCGAGGTGCGCGCGGGCGAGATCGTCGCCCTGGTTGGTGAGTCGGGATGCGGTAAGACCACGCTCGCGCGGGCTGTGCTCGGTTTGCAGTCGACCAGTGCCGGCACGGTTCGTTTCGATGGTTCGCCGATTCCGACAGACGCAGGTGGCCGCAAGGCCTTCCGCCGGCAGGCACAGCTCGTCTTCCAGGATCCGTCGGGCAGCCTCAACCCGCGTCAATCGATCTACGAGATCGTCGCCGAAGGGCTTCGTATCCACGGGATCAACGACGGCGAGCCAGCCCGCGTCGCCGAGGCGTTGTCGCGCTGTGGCCTTCGTCCGCCTGAGCGGTACTTCCTGCGCTACCCGCACGAACTGTCCGGCGGTCAGCGGCAGAGGGTGGTCATCGCCGGAGCGATGGTCCTGGAACCGCGACTGCTGGTGGCTGACGAGCCCGTGTCCAGCCTCGATGCATCGGTTCGCGGCGAGATTCTCGATCTCTTGCTCGGTCTCGCTCGCCATCATCAGATGGGGATCTTGGTGATCACGCACGATCTCGGGTTGGCGTGGAACATCGCGGATCGCATCGCCGTCATGTACCTCGGCAGGATCGTCGAAGTCGGTCGCACGGAAGATCTGCTCGCTGATCCGCGGCATCCGTACACACGCGCCTTGCTGTCGGTGGTGCCCGAGCACCGGTCGTTGGACGAGCAGATCCTTGTCGGGGAGGCCCCGGACCCGACCGAGATCCCCACCGGTTGCCGGTTCCACCCGCGTTGCCCCGTGATGCATTCGAACCAGGCCGAACATCTCGGCATCTTCGATCGGTGCCGGCTCGTGGACCCCGGCCTGAAGTCCGTCGCGAACGGCTCGGAGGGTCACCAGGCAGCGTGTCACGCAGTCGAAATCCGCTCGTGAACCTGTCCCGTGACCCGCAGGCATCACATGTCGTCGTTGCGCCGACATTCGCGACCTGCGTGCGGCTCTCAGCGGGCGGTCACAACAGGTGGCGGGGGATCCGCTGGTTCCACGACCGGCTTTCGAAGGGTTCGCCATTCAGCGTCGAGTGCAGCCGGATCTCGATCTCGAAGGCTTCGGCATCGCTGCGCAACAGCATGTGCGAATCGACCATTGCGGTGCCTTCCGGCCATGCAAGTTCGTATCGAGTCGTCGCTTCGGCCCACGAGTTGCCGGGCTCGAGCAGCGACACACCGACTTCGCCCCGATACGTCTCGCGTTGGCGGCATCCATCGCGACCGGTGCTCGGACCGCCGTACTGCGTTCGAGCCGTCGTGGTGCGGCCGAGGATGTCGCGCTCGACCGTCCAGACGGTGGGGACATCCTCGTCGGCATGATCGTCGGCATGATCGTCGGCACGGTTGACCGGCAGGGTGAACGGAGCCATCTCGACACCCGGGCCATCGACGACAGGCAGTTGCAACTGCACCGAACTGCGATCGATCTGCAGCGTGAACGGGCGAGGCGGTACCCACGTGTTCGGCCAGTCGACGCCGTTGATCGACAGGCGCAGTCGGTGACCTTCGGCGAAGACCCATGTCGTCGCGTCCAACTCGACGGTCACGTGTTCGAAGGTGCCGGGGATCAACGCCGAAGGTTCGACGGAAGAGTGGCGGTGGGTGAGGTTGAGGAAACCCCGGGCGATCAACGCCGACGTACCGTCGGGGAAGACATCGCACAGCTTCGCCGAGAGTGAGGCGACCGGTTGATCGGAGGCGACGCGCAGCGAGAGCATCGGATGGCCGAGGATGGCTATGCCCGCCTCTGGGTCCCAGTCGTAGGTGAGCGACCACGCGTCGTCTTCGCGCTGGTCCAACGGTTGTCCCCACGGCAATCCACCAGCACACGAGTTCCACGCCGCCGTTCCGACATCGGGCCGGATCGCGAGTGTGTCGATTCGTGCACCTTGACCAACCGGACTCGCGATTTCGAACGTCTCGGATCGTGCCCCGGCAGGCGGCCAATCGAGCTCCGCCCGCCACGAACCGTTGACCATCGCGGCATCGGGCTGTGGCGTCGTGGCTTCGCGCATGAAGACCCGGATCGACGCCTGCCGATTGACCCCGTTGTCTGTGCCGCGCAGATGGTGGTCGAACCAGCGGATCATCTCCGGAACAAGGTCGATGTGTGGGCCGGGCATCGATCGCGCCGGCGCCTGATGGCTCCAAGGACCCATCAGCAGCGCCTTCTCGCATCTCAGCGCTTCGAACGTCCGGAAGCTGTTGTTGCGATACCCGTCGGCCCAGCCACCGACGAGCATCGTCGGGCACGCGATTCGTTCGTAACCAGGCCGCAGTGATCCATGCCGCCAGTAGTCGCCGTCGTGCTGCTCGACCAACCAGCGCAAGATCCAGGGTTCGTGCGCCAGGATCCGCTCCCGCCACTCGTCGATCCAGCCGTCACCCCAAAGAGCAGGCACCGGAGGCATCGCGTTGCACGTCGTCATGTAGTGGCAGTAGTCGATCTGGTCGATCGCGCGGAGGGATCCGCCGATGTAGTGGACGTCGTCGGTGTAGCGGTCGTCGGTCGCATAGATCGCGCAGATCGCACCGAGTGCCGGAGGCCTTTCGCAGGCGACCTGCAACGAGTTGAAGCCCGAATAGCTGTAGCCGAACATTCCGACGGTGCCGGTGCACCATGTCTGCGCAGCGAGCCAGGCGATCACGTCGGCGAGGTCGTCGAGCTCGATCGCCGGGTACTCGTCGGTGGCTCGGCCATGCGAACTGCCCGTGCCGCGAACATCGATCCTGCAGACCGCGAATCCGCCCTCGCCCGACAGACGGATGTAGTCCTCGGCGTGTGATCCCGAGGTGAGGTCATCCTTGCGATAGGGCAGTGCTTCCAGGATCGCGGGGCACGGAAGAGCGCTTGCTGCGGGAAGGTACAGGTCGGCGGCAAGCCGGGTCCCGTCGCGAACAGTGATCCAGAACCGGTCGGGCATCATCGACGGCACTCTACGATAGGCACATGTTGGAACGCTCTCTGGCCCGAGCGGCCTACGTGGACGACAAGGTCTGGGAACGAGAACGGGTCGACCTGTTCGCAACCAGCTGGGTATGCATCGGTCGTTCCGACCAGGTTGCGTCCGAGCCTGGGAGCTACCGGTTGATCGATCTACAGGGTGAGAACGTGCTCGTCGTGCGCGGCGACGATTCATCGCTTCGCGCGTTCGTCAATGTCTGCCGGCATCGGGGCGCCGAGCTCGTCGACTCAACTGACGCCGCTGCATGCGCCGGCACATTCGGCGCGCTGATCCGCTGCCCGTACCACAGTTGGACGTACAACAACGACGGATCCTTGCGTGGTGCGCCGTACCTGTCAGATCTCGATCGCGACGCGCATGGATTGATCCAACTCCAGTTCGCGACCTGGGGCGGGTTCGCGTTTGTCCGTCAAGACGATGGTCGTGATGAATCGTTGCTCGAATGCATCGGCGCCGGTGCAGCGCGGATCGCCAACTACCCTCTCGAATCATTGGTCGTGGCGGCAAGTATCTGCTACCGGGTCGACGCGAACTGGAAGGTTCTCGCCGAGAACTACAACGAGTGCTATCACTGCCTGCCGGTGCACCCGGAGCTGTGCGACCTGGTGCCGTCGTTCCGCCACGGCGGCGGCAGCGATCTCGACTGGGAGCGCGGCATTCCACACCGTGCCGGTGCCTACACGTTCACGACGACGGGGACTACGAATCGGGCACCGTTTCCTGGGTTGTCGGCCGACGAACTGGTCAACCACAAGGGCGAACTGATCTACCCCAACTTGTTCGTATCGCTGTCGTGCGACCATGTTGCGGCGTTCGTGATGTGGCCGGAGGGGCCGGCTCGCACCACCGTTGTCTGCGACTTCCTGTTCCACCCCGATCAGGTGGCGAAGTCCGATTTCGACCCGAGCGACGCGGTCACGTTCTGGGATCTGGTCAATCGGCAGGATTGGTCGATCTGTGAGCGTGTCCAGCGCGGGATGACATCACGCCATTTCACCGAGGGCCTGTTCTCGCCGATCGAGGACCCGAGTCTCGACATTCGCCGCTGGTGGGGCGACCGGATGCGCAGCGCAGGTGGGCCGGCAACGGCGGGTCCGACACCGTGAGTCTGTCGGCGCCGGGTCGGGATGCCGACCACGTCGTGGTCGGGCTCGGCGGCATCGGCAGTGCAGCGGCGTTCTGGTTGGCGCAGGTCGAGCAGGATCGATTGGGGGCAGTGGCCGATTCGACCATCGTCGGTCTCGAACAGTTCCAACTCGGTCACGACCGCGGCGCGAGCCACGACCACTCCCGCATCATTCGCTACTCGTACCACACTGCTGATTACGTTCGTCTCGCTGCCGAAGCGTACGAGACGTGGGACTTCGTTGCAGCCGAGGCGGGCGAGGAACTGGTGGTCCGCACCGGCGGCATCGATCTGTTCCCGGCCGGCGGGGCGATCCCGATCGACGACTACGTGGCGAGCCTGAGCGCGGTGGGTGTTCCGTTCGAGATCCTCGATGCCCACGAGACGATGCGGCGGTTTCCCCAGTTCCGCCTCACCGCCGACGTGACAGCACTGGCGCAGGCCGACACCGGCATTGCCCCGGCAGCGAGGGGAACTGCTGCGCATCAACGACTCGCCGCCGCGCGCGGGGTCACCTTGCGGTCGGGCGTCACGGTCGAGCGGATCGACAGCGACGGCAGCGGGGAATTGACGGTCGTCACCGCAGATGCGGTCTATCGCACGGGATCGGTGATCGTCGCGTCAGACGCCTGGACCCGACAGCTGTTGCGACCGCTAGGTGTCGATCTTCCGCTGGCGGTGACGAGAGAACAGGTGGTCTACTATCCGAGCAGCGACCTCGACGCGTTCGCGATCGGCCGATTCCCGGTGTGGATCTGGATGGACGATCCCAGCTTCTACGGCTTCCCGGTGTACGGAGACCTCAGCGCGGTGAAGTCCGCCGAAGACGTCGGCGGTCAGCCGACCACAGCCGATTCGCGGACGTTCGACCCCGACCGGGCCGCGCTCCGAAAGATGACCGCCTTCCTCAGCAGCACCCTGCCCACGATGGTCGGTTCGCTGCCCCCGCGGGTGAAGACCTGCCTCTACACGATGACGCCCGATCGCGACTTCGTGCTCGACACGGTTCCCGGTCATCCCGGTCTGCAAGTGGCTCTCGGATCGGCCCACGGTTTCAAGTTCGCATCGTGGTTCGGGCGGGCGTTGGCCGAACGGGCAGTTCTCGGCCAGACCCGCAGTTCGATTCACCCCTTCCGGTTCGAGCGGCCCGGGCTCACCGACCCAGCATTCGTTCCCAACTACATGACCTAGATGCTGGTAGCAAATGTCGCTGTTGCGCCGACATTTGCTGCCTGCGTCGATGCTCGGGCCCAACAGGTGTTCGATCGCTGTTCGATCGGGTAGAACATGTGGATGGCTATCGGGTGTGTCTACTGCGGCGGTTCTCACGCCTCGCCTGGCGAGGTTCGGGCCTGCTGGTCGCGGCAGGAACCGGCCACTTCTGGCACCACCGAATCCGATGTCGCCTCCGAGGTCCGCGCTGAGGTCTCCGCTGAGGTCTCCGCTGAGGTCCCCGCTGTTCGGGCCGCTGTTCGGGCCACAGGGGGACGTTCCGCCGCAACGAATGCCTTCAACCAGCGGGGCCCGATCGAACTCGCCCGGGGGGTGGTCATCAGCGCAGGAAGCCGGGTTCCGGCGCCGTGGCAGGACGCGGAACGGATCGTCATCGATCAGCGAGTGATCGTCGACCCCGAGGACACCGTCCGCAACCTGATGGATCTTGCCGAAGCTCGGCGACCCGTCGTGATCGAACTCGCTGTGCCGTTCTCCGAGCCGCCCCGTTCGACCGAGGCGGCTGCGCCGTACACCCTTGGTCCACGTTTCTGGTTTCCGCTCGATGTGCTCCACCACCTGGTCTGGAGCAATGCGATCGACGCGACAGGGGCCGAACCTCGGTGGTCGGTGCTGGATCGGGCGGTCGAACTCGGCTCATCCGTGCATGTCAGCGATGGTGATGCCGGTCAGCCGGGCGACGTGATGCTCCCTGACGGCACGCGCGCATGGCTCGATGGCGGTCCCATCAGCCGCCGCCCCCCGATCGACGGCGCCGTTGTCCTGCACGCGGTCGCGTTGGAACACGGTTCGCTCACGCCCCCAAATGACGCAGGCTCGGCGGCCGATCTCGCGCCGGACCAGCGCGCCGCAGTCGATCATCCGGGCGCTGCAGCCCGGATTATCGCTCCGGCCGGGAGTGGCAAGACCCGGGTACTCACCGAACGCGCTCGTCACCTGCTTCGTGGATGGCGCATCCCGCCGGCAGCGCTGAGCCTGGTTGCTTTCAACAAGCGAGCCCAACAGGAAATGCAGGCCCGCACCACGGATCTCGGTGGACTGCAGGTCCGCACCCTCAACGCGATCGCATTGGCGATCGTCAACGGCACCGCTCCGTTCATGCGTCAGCAGCGGACGCTGCGCACCATTGACGAGATCGAAGTCAGGCGAGTCGTCGGCAGGTTGGTGCAGTTTCCACGCAAGCGCAACAGCGATCCGGTTGCCGCGTGGATTGAAGCCCTGAGCATGATCCGGCTCGGTCTTCGTGAGCCGAGCGAGGTCGAAGCGAGGTCGAAGCGATGTACAACGGCGACGTCGACGGTCTTGCCGAGATGTGGCCCAGTTACCGTGCTGCGCTGGAACGCGACGGTTCGCTCGACTTCGACGAGCAGGTCTATCGCGCGATCGAACTGCTGCTCACCGATGCCGACGCACGGGAAACCGCGCAACGAGCCTGCCGGTTGATGCTCGTCGACGAGTTCCAGGACCTCACCCCCGCGCATGTCCTGCTGGTGAGGTTGCTGTCGGCACCGGGGTTCGGCGTGTTCGGCGTCGGCGACGACGATCAGACCATCTACGGCTACAGCGGCGCCGATCCGTCATGGCTGATCGATTTCGGATCATTGTTCCCGCATGCGGCGAGCCACCCGCTCGAGATCAACTACCGCTGCCCCGGCGATGTCGTCGTAGCTGCCGATCGATTGGTGCGACACAACGCCCGCCGGGTCGCCAAAGTCATCACATCGGCCCGGCCGGAATCTCAGGGCCTCCGGCTGATCACCGCAAGCGACACCCTCTCCGCGACGGTGAATGCGGTGACCGAAGCAGTCCGCAACGGTCGCGAACCGGCCGGCATCGCTGTCCTGACCAGGGTCAACGCAATGCTCGCCCCGGTGCAACTCGGTCTGCTCACGGCCGGCATTCCCGTGCGTTCCGGAGTAGGCATCGAGTACCTCCAACGCACTGCCGTGCGGGCGGCATTGGCGTGGGTCCGGCTTGCCGTGTCCCAGCCCGATTTCCTCGACTCCACGGATCTGGCCGAGGCCCTGCGCCGACCGTCGCGTCCACTTCATCCGAACGTAGCGGGTTGGGTCGCCGAACAAAGCTCGATCACCGGGTTACGCAAGCTTGCCGGCCGGGTGAACAACGAGCGCGACGCCGCCCGGATCGCGACCTTCGTCGACGACATTGTCCGGCTCCAACGACTCGCCGCGATCGGCACGACCGCCGACGTGTTGCGTTCGCTTGCAGACGAGATCGGCCTCGGCGCTTCGATCGCGACACTCGACGATGGTCGTCATGGCATGAATCGGGCGGCTCAGAACGATGACCTGGTGGCTCTTGCTCAAATCGCGACGTTGCAGCCCGATCCGAGAGAGTTCGGCCCGTGGTTGCGGGAGCAACTTGGCGCGCCGAGTTCAGCGGCCGGAGTGGTCCTCGCCACCGTGCACCGGGTGAAGGGGCAGGAGTGGTCGGTCGTCGTGCTGCACCACGCCGAGGCCGATCAGTACCCGCATCGCCTGGCTGAAGACCTCGAAGAAGAGCGTCGCGTTTTCCACGTCGCGATCACTCGCGGTGCCGACCACGTGATCGTGGTCTCGGGCGATGAACCATCGCCGTTCATCAGCGAGATGCAGAACGAGCCGCCGGCGAAATCGAATCGGGCTCCCGATCGACAGGCCCTTCACACCGAGCGGCCGCCGAAGCCGAAACCGGCCGCCCGTGAGTCGGCATTCGAGAAAGGTTCGGTTCTCGCCGGCGTAGGTCTGGTCCTCGTCGACGGCGGGCAGGCGTGGGTGATCGAGTCGATCGAGGAATCCGCTGTCGTCGCCCGGCTCGGCAACGCGGTGCGCCGATTCGCCTTCGGAGCGCACGTGGTTACCGCCGGCCGCCAGCGGGGTCGGCTCGGCTCGCCCGCCAACTCCTCACTCGATGCCCGCGTTGCAGGTCTCGATGCAGGTCGCGATGCAGGTCCTTCGGCGGCCAGCATTCGGGCTCACGATCTTCTCCGTCAGACCCGAGACCAACTTCGCAACGGCAAGCCTGCCTACGTCGTTTTCGACGACAAAACGCTTGAAGCGATCGCGTTACGGCTTCCTACGTCCCTCGCGGATCTCGGGCGAGTCCCCGGGATCGGCCCCGCGAAACTCGAACAGTACGGTGATGCAGCGCTGCTCGCAGTCGAGGATGCGCTTGCCTACCAACCGAACGTCAACGCCACTTCAGGGTGATGGCGGCTTCTGCTCAGGGGCCGTCGATCGAGAGACCTTCCATGACCGGGAGCGACACGTCGATGGAGTCGAACGTGATCGACCCACCGAGCTGAGGCTGCGAGTAGATGACGGTGGTCGCGACGAGTTGCAGCGACACGGAGGCACCGCGGCGAAGGTTGAACCCAACCGATTCGAGCGGCACTGTGATGGTGTGCGGTTGGCCGTCGAGAACGACTTGGATCGGGGTGATCTGGTTGCCGAGAACGATGTCTGTCTTGTCGTCGACGAGTTGGGCGAAAACTCGGGTGGGCCGGTCGCCGTCGCCGGCCGTGCCGGTGTAACTGATCGTCAGTTGCGGAGCACCGACCACGAGTGCGTCGGCTTCTCCACCGTTGACGACCACGTCGACCGAGTTCGTTGCCCGGGCCGGGGTGATCGGGGCGATGAACACATCGAGCAGTCCGGTGCCATCACCGGGGATCGCCGGACCGGCACCTCCCTCGGCGATGAGCGAAAGGGTCCCGTTGCCGTTTGCCGTCAGCGGTTCGCCCGTCGCGTCCCGGAACTCGTCTGCGCTGTACGAGGTTCCGTCCTGATCGATGAACTCGAAGCCGGGACCGGTGTCGACCGAGGTGTCGCCCTTGACGTATCTGTCGAGCCAATTGATGATCGCGTCGTTGACCCTGTCCGGATCGCCCGGATCGGTGAGACAGGTCCCGTGACCGCCGCAGAACCACAGCATCGCCTCGGGCGCGTCGCCCTGTTGCAGCAGGCGATAGTTGGCGATGCCCTCGTCCAGCGTGAACAGCGTGTCGACCGTTCCCTGGATGATCAGGGTCGGCACCGCGATGGCTGCGACTGCCTCGGCGGGCCCACGTGCCTCGAACCAGGCGACATCAGCCGGATCGAAGGTACCGGTGCCGTTCGCGGCTTGCTGTGCGCGAGTGATCGTGGGATCCAGGGAGGCGCCAAAGGAAGCAACGACGAGCAAATTGGCCCAGCCTGCCTTCGGTGTTTCGTTCCGGTAGAGCGAGTTCGTCAACGAGTTCCACGCAATGACCGGCACGATCGCGTCGATGCGACAGTCGACGGCTGCGGTGACGAGCTGGATACCGCCCCCGTAGGAACCGCCGACCATGCCCATCAACGGATCCCGATCGGCGTCGAGGGACACCTCGGGCAGAGTCGACACCCAGTCGATCAGTTGTTGCACATCGCGGCCTTCGTTTTCGACGCTGTTGATGGTGACCGTGCCGGTCGATTCGCCAAAACCACGTGGGTCCCACGTGAGCACGTTGTAGCCGGCCTCGCGCAACGGGGTGATGCTGAGCGCACCGAGCAGGCCGACACTGTCGACGTCGGTATCGCCGGCCGAGCCCCAGCCAGGGCCCATCAGAACGGTCGGTGACGTCGTTGCCTCGCCGACCTGGGCCACCGGGAACCAGTGAGCCCTGATGACTGTCCCGTCGAATGAGGTGATGTCGAAATCCTGATCGTTGCCGAGGTCGGTGGCTGTCACGGGTGTGGTGTCGGTCGGTGCTGCGCAGGTCGGCAAGGGTTTGACGGCGGTCGTTGTCGACGGTGGCGTTGCCGCAGTGGCGGCCGGGTCGGTCGTTGCGACCTCGGCAGAGGTGTCCGAATCGGTGTTCGGCGACGAGGCGTTGCTGCTGTCGGAATCGCTGGAACAGGCGGCACCGATCAGGGCTGCAGCGACCACTGCAAGAGCCACGGAAGCGGAGCGCGAAATCGATCGGGAGGCACGGGGGCTCATTTACCAAACCTACCGGGGCGTGATTTCGAAGTGGCTCCACCCTGAGTGTGACCCGCGTCGACCAGAAGTCGGAGGCCGTGGGATGTTGGGGACCACATCCATTCACTTCTTCAGTTCCGGATGCCCGATCGCCTCGAAGATCAGGTTTGCGTAGAACTGTTCGGCACCGGTGCCGCAGACCAGGTGAATGCCATCCCTGCAGAGCGAGATCGCGCCGGCAGCGGCCTCCCAGTCCAGCACCGTGACGTTGGGATACCGCGACGGGAGTGACCGGATCTGTTCGTTGTTCCCGGCGGTCCAGTTCCGTGGAGCGGTCACGGTCAAGAACACGACCTGGGGGTGCTCGTCGGGCGTCAGCTGGGCCATGATCCGGTCGAATGTGGTCTGATCGACCCCGCCGTTGGTTCCGATCTGGATCACCACGGTCTGGCCGAGTTGGTTGTTGGCGTTGTACGCCTCGATCAGTTCGGCCATCTGGGTTCCCTGGCGGCTCTTCAAGGCGTCGACGAAGAAACCGCCCGCCTGCAGTTGTGGCAGCGCACCGAGCATCACGGATTCACCGAGCGCGACCGGAGCGAGAGTGGGCGCCGGAGCGGTGGTCGTCGTTTCGATCGCAATCGTGGTGGTCGTGGTCGATTCGACCGGTAGCTCGAGCGTCACCGCAGTGTCTGTCGGCACCGCGCCGCCGGCGGTCGAGTCTGCGGTCGAGTCTGCGGTCGCGGGCGCGGGCGCGGGCGCGGTCGTGGTCGCGGTCGGAGCGCTGGCCGAGATTGTGGTCGCCGGGGGCGAGTCTGGCGGCAGTGCGACCTGACCGCCACTTTCGAGGCTGCATTCGACATCGCCGACGCAGACGTTTCGGGCGACTGCCAGGCTGACCCCGGCAAAGCCGAGGACTGCCGACGCAGCAGCGATCAGCAACAACAAGCGCCGCCGCTGCTCGTAGATCGCCGCGAGCGATCGGCGCGACTCCGTTCGCCAACCAATGAGCCCGTGGCGTCGGATCGGGGTCTCGACCAGGCGGTAGCTCAGTTCGGTGATCGGCACTGTTATCACCATCGCGAGGATGAACTGTGGCACCGTCATGCCCACGCCGGCGTACTTGCGGATGATCTGGTAGATCGGCCAGTGGAACAGGTAGAGGCCGTAGCTCCGGGTTCCGATCCAGTTCAGGACCGGGTTGCCGAGCAACCGGCCGAGAAATGCCTGGCGGTGCACGACGGCAGCAATGACAGTCAGGGTGATCACGCCGGTGAGGAAGAAGCCGCCCCGGAACAACCACGGGTCGTACCTGGTGCCGAACCGGATACCTGACTCGGACAGTTCGATCGTCCACATCATGTAGGCCAGCCCGAACAAGCCGACGATCGCGATGGCGTCGAGCAGATGCCCCTTTCGGCGCATCGGGCCGCGCATCAGGGCGAGCGGTCGCCAGATCATTGCGAACGCAGCGCCGAGGAGAACGCCGCCGGCGCGGCTGAAGGTGCCGAGATACAGCGCGTCGTTGATGTTGATGCAGCGGCCGAACACCGACACGTATCCGCGCATCGAATCGGGTGAACACTCGACTGTGACGTCACCGCTCACGAAGAAGGTTCCAACGGCGACCGTGATCGCGAAGCCGATCCCGAACAGCCAGAGCGCAACACGCGGCAGGCGGTCCCGCCCTCGGCGCAGGATCAACAACATCACGAGCGGCCAGACCAGGTAGAACTGCTCCTCGACGGCGAGCGACCACAGATGTCGCAGCGGCGCGAACGCCTCGGCATCGGTGTAGTTCTGACCGACGACGATCTGGTACCAGTTGCTGCCGTAGAAGAAGCCGCCGATGAAATCACCGCGCGACCGGCCCAGCGGTCGACGGTTGAAGAGCGTCAGGTACACCGCAAGGCCGATGAGCAACACGAACAGCGCCGGGAGAAGCCGGCGGGCGCGGCGTAACCAGAACTGGCCGAGGTTGACCCGATCGGTGCGTTCGTGCTCGGCGATCAGCAGCAGGGTGATCAGGTAGCCGCTGATCACGAAGAACACCTCGACGCCGAGGAAGCCCCCACTGAGCCAGGCGTGGTTGGCGTGATACACCATCACTGCGATGACTGCGAACGCACGCAGGCCGTCGAGGCCGGGCGAGTACGGCAACTGGCTGATCTGCATCCGCGGCAATTGCGGGAGCTGGGGAGGCGGCCAGGACGACATCAGTTTTCCATTATCGTCGCTCGTGCTCGCCGAGGGTGGTCATCCCACCATGCTTCGCGTGCGCCAGCTACTTGGCGCCGGTTACTCGGCACCTGTTATTCGGCGCCAGGGACCACGACGTTCTCCTCGACGAAGAGGCGGACTCGGCGTCGGACATGAGCTATCGAGTCAGCAGCAACGGCCTGACCGAGTGGTGTTGCGTATGCAGCCTCGAAATCGGCTTTGGTGTCGAACCAGAGTTCGGAGATCCCGTCGATCTCGGTGGTGTCATCGACGGTGTTGAAAACGACCCGACGCGCACCGGGAAGGCCTGCGGCCAGGGGTGCATGCTCGTTCAACCACCACGACGTGAACTCGGCCGGTGACATGTCGGCGCGACGCGAGAGCAAGATGACGGCCTTGAAGCTCATCCGGGTCGCCCGATCCGATGCAGCGGGCGGCCACCGACACCGAGTGCGAGTACGACCAACACCTCGTCGGGCCGCGGCGCGTCGTCGATGCTGAACGAGATCGCATCCATGTCGTCGAACACCCAGATGTCCGAACAGTTCGTCAGCGGAGCCACGATCCGCGTCCCCGGGCCGCCCATGATCTTCGTCGAGGGGATGATGGCAGGTCCCTTTCCGAGGGCGGCTCGGATCGGCGCCCCGAACTTGGGATGGATCAGAGCGGCTGCATGCTCGATCTCGCCGCTGGTTCCGACGATCGCTGCCTTGCCGTAGGCGCTGACGTCCTCGACCGATCCGCCGAGAACGGCCAGTGCTTCATCGACGAGCATTTGTCCGAGGTCGGCGCCGAGTTCGACAAGCTCGTCGAGGTTCTCCACGTAACGACCGGCGAACGGATTGGCGAGAACGACGCCGGTGGCTACTTTGCGGTGCAGCCCGGCGACTGTTTGCCCCATGTCACGGTGCGTCGTCTCGACGATCGAGACGACCTTGCGAATCTCGAGTCTCATCTGGTCAAGGTACTTGGGATGTGGGTGGCAACTCCACGAACTTCGGGTAGGTGTCGGTCATCAAGGCGGCGTAGGTAGTGACCCGGGTGGAGAATGCGAGCCACTTCCGAAGGAAGTCGAACGTTGATTGCGACTGCTTGCCGGTGATAATGATCGCGAACCACGAGATCACGATGAACACGAATGCCCCGATCGAAACGAAGATGAGGACAAAGACTGCGGGAATGAGGTAGAAGATCCTCAACGCGTTCGACAGTCGATCGGCCTCTGCTTCGTACTCGAGTGCATACGTGACACCCGTATCGCCGACTTCGGTTCCGAACGGCGGGTAGGGGTCGATCATCAGCGACGTGTAGGCATTCACCCGTGTTCCGTATCCCACGTATGCGTTCTGGAGGTTGAAGATCCCAGGGTTCCGTGTACCGGTGAACAACACGATGAACCACTGCACGACCGCCAGCAGGTTGGCGAAGTAACCCCACGCCCCGAACACGATCACGTGCGGGATCGCAAGGATCATTCGGAACGCGTTGGTCATCCGATTCCGTTCCTCGACGTACGTGACATCGAACGTTGCTTCGGCCATCGTGGACCCTTTCGTCGAAGGACTACTGCCGAAGTGACATTACCGCACCGTCCGCGCTAGCCGAGGCGACGGATGGGAAGCTCCGACGGGCTCTCGACGTCGATGTCGACCCGCGCGTCGATCACGACGCAGGCGCCATCGCTGACGATCGCCGGGTTGATGTCGATCGAGGCAATCGACGAGTGATCGAACATCAACTGGGCGACGCGGACAAGCACGCCGACGAGTGGATCCGCGGCGAGTCCGGCTCTGGCCAACGCATCACCGACACGAGACTTTTGGACCATTGCTTCGGCGGTGGCGTGCGAGAGTGGGGGAAGCCGACTCACGCCGTCGTTCGGATTGTCCGATTGCAGGCTGCCGAGATCCAGTGTGACGACCGGACCCAACACGGCATCGGTCGTGCAGTGGATGCGCACGTCGACTCCCGGAGAACCCATCTGCTGAATGATCAGAGAGTCGGCGTCGGCGCCCAACGATGCTCGCAGCACGGCGAGCGCGTCGCGCACAGCGTGCTCGTCGGCGAGGTCGAGCGCAATTCCGGCTCGGGCCGATCGACCAACGCGTCGCTTGGTCGCCTTGACGACGACGGGATGGCCGACCTGGTCTGCGGTATGGACGATTTCATCGTCACTCGCATCGACGATGTGAACGCCGTGCGGCGAGGCAATCCCGTACGCCCGCAGGAGCCGCAGGGTGTTGTCGAACGAGAGGACGTGAAGCGACGATACCGAGTTGACTCCTTCGCCGGCGCGCCCGAGGATCTCGAGCGCTCCGTCGATGTCGACGTCGGCGATTGGCTCGGCGGCTGCTTCTGCTTCGGTTCGCAGCCAGCGTCCGTAGGCGTACATCCTGCCGAGCGCAGCGGCCGCCGGTTCAGGAAACGAGAACGATGGGACCGGGGAGCCCGTGCAGAGCGGGCCGTCGTCGCGTCCGAGCATCACAGCCAGCACAGGTTTGGCAGAGCCACGAGCGGCTTCGTCGATCTCATGGAGGGGGGCTTGGGCGGTCACGATCGGTGGGGCATGCACGACGACGATCGCGTGGATCGACGGATCTGCGATCGCGGCGGCGACCGCGTCGCCGAAATCGGCCGGCCCCGATCGCCACTCCAACAGAACGGGAGCGTCGACCACGTTCATTCCAGCGGCCCGAACGGCGGCGCCCGCCAACACGCCCGGGCTTCGCGCGTTGGTGAGGATGGTGACGTTCGGTCCTGTTGGCACCGGCTGGTCGGCGAGCACCCGCGCAGTGTCGAGCAATGCCCGAACCGTTGGCACCTCGATCAGGCCGGCCTGCTGGTAGAGGGCATTCGCGGCGTTGCCGATCGCAGCGGTGCCGGTCCGCACGGCGACGATCGGCCGTTTGCGGCCGACCCGGCGCGCGATCCGCGCGAACTTACGCGGGTTGCCGAACGACTCGGTGTACATCGCGACCACCTTGGTGCTGTCGTCGTCCTCCCAGAACTGGAGCAGATCGTTGCCCGATACGTCGCCCTTGTCGCCGAGGGAGACGAACCACGCGATACCCATCTGCAGTCGCACAGCGAGTTGCAACAACGAAGCACCGAGTGACCCCGACTGCATCGAGATCGCGACGCCGCCGACCGGCAGCATCACCGGAACCAGCGCCGCCTGGAGTCCACCAGGTCGAGTCGTAGCAACCCCCATGCTGGCCGGGCCGATGATTCGCATGCCATTGCCGCGAGCATGATTCACCAGCGACGCCATATCGACGTCTGTGCCATCTGTCGACGTGATCACGACGGCGCCGCGGACATGCTTGGCAATGCAATCCTCGATCGTCGCGGCGAGGGCTTGCGCCGGAACCGCGATGACGGCGAGCCACACGTCGTCGGGGATCTCGACGACGGAGCTGTAGGCCCGCTGGTCGCCGATCGTGGCATGTGACGGGTTCACGGGATACACCGGTCCGTCGAAGGTCGACGCGTTTTGCCAGACCTCGTGTCCGATGGTGCCCGGCCGATCTGACGCACCGACGACGGCAATCGACCTTGGCAACAACAGCCGGGCGATCGAGCGGCTGTCGGCGCGATGTTCGCGTCCCTCGACGGAGTCGACGAACTCCTCGGTCTCGGTGAGCGGGAACTCGACTTCGGTCAAGCCGCTGTCGTAGTGCTTGTGGACCGGCCAACCGACCCGGTTGAACACGCTGATCATCGATCGGTTGTCGGACAGGACCTCGGCGGTGAAGCGCTGGATCCCATTTGACTTCGCGATCGCCGCAAGGTGTTCGAGCAGGATGGTCGCGATGCCGAGGCCCTGGTGATCGCCGTCGACCATGAACGCAACTTCGGCGTCACTGCGGCCTGGCCATCGCTCGTAACTCGCCCAGCCGATCCAATCGCCGCGATGTTCGACGGCCAGAGCGACCCGATCGATGAAGTCGATGTTGGTGAAGTGGTCCAATTCCTTCGGAGTCAGCGTCGATTTCGGCGAGAAGAATCGCTTGTAGAGGTTCTCCCTCGGCTGGCGTTCGTGGAACGCCAGCAGAGCTGCGGCGTC
Source organism: Actinomycetes bacterium (assembly GCA_031413195.1). GTDB lineage: Bacteria > Actinomycetota > Acidimicrobiia > Acidimicrobiales > Ilumatobacteraceae > WLMZ01. The sequence continues at coordinate 3,828 of JANOEM010000452.1, read as the reverse complement.
ATCTGCCGTGATCGCTCGAATGGACGCTGTATCGCCGTCGGACAGCACGATGCTCGTCGACCACCGGTGCCTGTCGTCCACAGAGAAAGTGTGTCACGACTTCGGATGTGACGAATCACTCCGCACCGGAAATCTCATTTCAGCACTGTGAATTCGGCCGCACCGTGATTCTGATCGCCCGGAGTGGTCGACCCAGTCGCGTCGCCTCCGCGATGTGGCAGCATCAGGCCGATCTGGAGGACGATGATCAGTCCCGCAAGCGCGAGCTTGTGAGGAGGGATGTGTGTCTCGAACCGGAACCGATCGAGCATCAACACGCCGACCTCCAAGAGCACGACCCAACCGAACGTGACGACCCACAATTCGGTGATCGATAACGACTTGACGTACACGAAGAACAGCAGTGCGAAGGCGAACAGACCAGCGGCCATCACGATCCAGCGTGGCCGGATCGAGAACTCCTTGGCCAGCAATGCTCCGATGAGGTCGAGGCCTGCCAGCGTCACGACAGCGCCAATTCCCCACAACACGTTTCGATTCATGTACCAACAGAGTTGCCGTGGCCGGCTTTGATACCTGATGGGGTCAGCCGGCGAGTGCCGCTTCGATCTGGGCGGTGAGATCCGCCGGGTCGATCTCGCCACTTGCCCGAAACTCGACAATGCCGTCGGAGTCGACCAGCACGAAGTAGGGGAACCCTGGCAGACCCATCGCCCCCGCTGCGGATCCCGCATTGTCATCGGCGATGACCGGCCACGGGAACTGCTCGCGCTCGAGCCAGGTCGACGGTGGGTAGTTGGGAGCGTTCTCGTCGACTCCCGTCGAGATACCGATCACGTCCAGGCCTTCCGGGACGCCACCGTTGGCCTCCCATGCCACCAACTGAGGAACCTCGCGCTGGCAGTGCGAACACCAATGGGCCAGCATCACCAACAGCCGTGGCCGGCTTCCTTGCGTCGATTCGGGCGTGCCGTCGAACGAGAGTCCGGTCAGGACGGGTGCCTTCATCCCGACGGCGGGGTCCGCACCCGAGTCGGTGAGCTCTGGCAACGGCGTTCCGTCGACTCGGATCGGTTGGGTTTGGCTGACATCTGCGGGCGCGGCCCCTGAATCGTTTCCGCCGACCGCGATGGCGACGATGGCCGATAAGCCCACGACGAGGACGATGGCCGCGCCGATGAACCAGATGGTCGTCGATTTCTGCTGCTTGTTCGAAGCATGTTTGGTGCTCACGGTTCAATCCTTTCGATTGATGGGGTGGTTGCGGCCGGAACCCTGATCGTGACGAGTGAGATGATGGCCACGAAGGCAGTCAGCGCCATGAACGGAAGGGTCACGAAGCCGAACTGTTCGAACCAGACGAACTCACACGGCACTTGCACCGAGCAAACCCCGGCGTCGAGATCAGGGAAGCGTTCAAGGAGATAGTGGTACGAGGCGATCACAGCGCCAATGCCGGCAAGGGGCACGGCGTAGATGCGAATTGTCCGGTCGCGCCTGATCGCAGCGATCGTCAGGATGATCGCAAGCGAGTACATCGCGATCCGTTGATACCAGCACAGGGTGCATGGCAGGTAGTTCGCGATCTCGGAGAAGTACAGGCTTCCGAGCATCGAACTGACCGCAATCGTCGCAGCGATTCCCGTCGCAAATGGGGCCAGCGATGCCACGACCACGGCCGCCCGCTGCGAACGCAACGCGACCAGCCGAATCGTGATCAGGATCGAAGTCGCCGCAAGTGTCGAGACAGTCAGGAGGGAAAAGAAGAGTTCGGCAGTTTCGCGGTTCATGTTGGTGGGCTCATGTTGCTGGGCTCATGTTGCTAATGGTTAGTCGTCCGCAAGCCCTTCTTGGTTCCCGGCCTCGATCCGAATTCGATCCGAATTCGGCCGACATCGAGCCCGATCAGCGAAACGGATACTGTCCACCGATGATGGTACGACAACGTCTTCGAGATCTCGGTTTCGTGATCGGCTCGCTTCCGACCGGGCCCTTGAACGCAATCACAGACGTCGCCGGCGTGGCAGTCGGCCATCGCACGCTGATCAGCGACCAACCACGAGTGGCCCGAACCGGGGTCACGGTCATCCGAACCTTCACCGACGGAGACCTCGAAGCACTCTGTTACGCCGGAATCAGTTCTTTCAACGGCAACGGCGAGATGACCGGTTCGCACTGGCTGGAGGAGTCAGGGCTTCTCCATGGCCCGATCGGCATTACCAACACCCACCAGGTCGGTGTGGTCCGCGACGCTCTCGTCGAACACGAGATCCGCCAGGGCAACGCGTTCGAATGGTGCCTGCCGGTCGTCGCCGAGACCTATGACGGATTCCTGAATGACATCGCCGCATTCCATGTGACCCGGGACGACGTGTTCGCGGCGCTAGAGGTGGCATCGACCGGGCCGGTTGGTGAAGGCAACGTCGGAGGTGGCACCGGAATGATCTGTCACGGTTTCAAAGGTGGGATCGGGACTTCGTCGCGGGTGGTCGATACCGGCGCCGGCGTGTTCACGGTCGGAGTGCTGGTCCAGGCCAACTACGGCAACCGGAACGACCTTCGACTCGACGGCCGTCATGTCGGTGAGGTAATCGATGGCAGTGTCGTTGCACTGCCCAGCGACCCGGCGACGGGGGAGGCGGGGTCGATCATCGTGATCATCGCCACCGACGCCCCCTTGCTCGCTGATCAGTGCAAGCGGCTGGCCCGCCGCTCGACGGTCGGCCTCGCACGCGTCGGAGGCAACGGGAACAACGGAAGCGGCGACATCTTCCTTGCGTTCTCGACGGGAAACCGCGTCCCCGCCTCGTCCACCGCGGCCGTGGAAGTGCGGACCATTCCCGTCGAGCACATGACCCCGCTGTTTCAGGCGACGGCGGAGTGTGTCGAGGAGGCGATCTGGAACGCGCTGTGCCGGGCCGAGACGATGACCGGCTTCCGTGATCGAGCGGTCACGGCGATCCCACTCGACCTGCTCGCCGAATTGCTCTGACCCAACCGTTGGACGGCCCGATCCGATCGTGCGATGTGACCCGGTTGCCGGGTGGCAAATCCTCGTTTCCGCGTCACACTGTGACATGGCCAGATACACCACCAGCATCCGCACCGATCGAACGGTCGACGATGTCTTTGCGTACATGAGCGATCTTCGCAACTTCGCGGAGTGGGATCCCGGCACCAAACGGGTTGTCCAAATCGACGGTGACGAACCCGGCCTCGACACCCGCTACGACGTGACCGTATCCAATCCCGGACGTGACATCACCCTGTCGTACCAGGTCGTCACATGGAACGCGCCGAACGAACTCGTTGCGAGAGCCGAGTCCAAGATGCTCATCTCCGAGGACCAGATCTCGGTTCGCTCCGAGTCGGGATCTACCCTTGTCACGTACACAGCGGACCTGCGCCTGAAGGGCGTGTTCCGGATGGCCGACTTCGCACTCGGCATGGCGTTCAAGCGGATCGGGCACAAGGCGGCCGTGTCGCTCTCGACCCATCTCGACGGCGAGATCATCACCGGCTAGACACGACAAGTCGCCAGACTGGGGTCGCCTTGTACGTGAGCTGATCTCGTAGCTCGGCGAGCGACGCGTCAGCGAGCGCGCTGCCAAATGCCGCTTGCGGCGGCTCGCTTCCGCGACGTCGAGGTCCTTGTCGCCAGGGGTCAGGCAGCGGTCTTGGTGTGGGGTGGACCGGTGGTCATGATCCGCCCATCGGGGAGCGTGACGGTGAGTGTCCGATCTGCTGTGAGGGTGATCTGCCAGCGGCGGTCGTGGATTTTGTGGTGGTGCAGGACGCAGAGCGGGATCAGATTCGCAAGATCGGTGA
>JANOEM010000451.1:0-1865 GCA_031413195.1 Actinomycetes bacterium | reverse complement strand
GCCAAACGCTGTCGCGGAACACACGATCGCCTTGATCCTCGCCCTCAACCGGCGCATTTACAAGGCGTATAACCGTGTGCGCGACGGGAACTTCTCACTCGACGGCCTGGTCGGGTTCGACCTCGCCGGCAAGACCGCCGGGATCGTCGGCACCGGGCGCATCGGCACCATCGTCGCGCGTCTGCTGTGGCACTTCCGCTGTGACGTGATCTGCTTCGATCCGCACGAGAACCCGAAGGTCACCGAACTCGGAATGCAGTGCGTGACGCTCGATGAGTTGTGGGCCCGCAGTGACGTGATCAGCCTCAACTGCCCGCTCATTCCGGAGACGCACCATCTCGTGTCTGCGACGACCATCGAGAAGATGAAGCCGGGTGTGATGCTGGTCAACACCGGACGCGGTGCGCTGGTCGATGCAGCGGCCGTTGTCGATGGGCTGAAGAGCGAACGAATCGGTTCGTTGGCCCTCGACGTGTACGAGGAGGAAGCGGATCTCTTCTTCGAGGACCGCTCCGGCGAGGTGCTCACCGACGACGTTTTCGCTCGGCTGCTCACGTTTCCCAACGTGTTGATCACCGCCCATCAGGGGTTTCTCACCCGAGAGGCGCTTGCCTCGATCGCCGAGACGACCATAGCCAACCTGCGCGATCTCGCCGCCGGCGGGCCGTGCGAGAACGAGTTGACCGTCCACGCCTGAACAATGCGAGAGTGTCAGATCTCGCAGCAATGCCTGCACCGCTCGGAAGAGCACTCAAGGAGACACATGGATGCCTTTCGTTCTGCTATCGATTGGGCCGACGCGATCAGACGGCGCGAGGTCAGTCCCGTCGAGGTCGCCGACCTGTATCTCGATCGGATCGATCGACTGGACCTGCAGCTGAACGCGTTCTGCTTCCGGGCGGACGACGACGTGCGCGTCGCTGCCCGCCAGGCCGCGCAGATCGTGATTTCGACTCCTGTCGACCAACTCCCACCTTTCGTCGGTGTGCCGATACCGATCAAGGATCTCAACGATGTTGCGGGTTGGCCGACCACATACGGCTCGCGAGGTGGGTCGTCCGAGCCGGTGAGCGCTGATGAGTTGGTCGTCGACCGGCTTCGATCAGCCGGTTTCGTCTTGCTCGGCAAGACCAACACACCAGAGCTCGGAACCATCTCGTGCACCGAGAACTTGCGCTTCGGGCCGACGCGCAACCCCTGGGATCCCTCGCTCACCCCGGGTGGCTCGAGCGGTGGTGCCGGGTCTGCGGTCGCCTCCGGGATGGCGCCGATCGCGCATGCGAGCGACGGCGGTGGCTCGATCCGGATCCCCGCATCGTGCAACGGGTTGGTGGGGCTCAAGGCCAGCCGGAACCGGGTGCCCAACGGCATCAACTCGATCGAGGGATTTGCCACCGACGGTGTGCTCAGCCGGACAGTGGCCGACACCGCAGCGCTGCTGGATGTTCTCGGCCGACCGGACCCGCTCGGCTGGTACAACGCTCCGCCGCCGTCTCAACCGTTCGCTGAATTGGTCAAGGGCCACCCTGGTCGTTTGCGGATCGGGGTCAGCGCATCACCCCCGGTGCCGATGCCAGTGGATCCCGAGGTCTTGGCCGCCCATGCCGCTGCGGCCGATCTGCTCGCCGACCTCGGCCACGACGTCTTCTCGGTCGAAGTCTCGATGCCAGACGTCGATGCATTCATCAACGCGTTCACCGTCGTGTGGAACACGGGTAGTGCCGGAGCGGCGCTCGACCCCGCAGCGATGGAGCCGCTGAACATCGCACTGCGTGACCAAGCGCTTGCACTGGACTCGATCGCCTACGTCGAGGCGGTCTACCGGACTCAACTGATGGGCAGGTCGCTCGTTGCGTCGTTCGGTC
>JANOEM010000450.1:0-4694 GCA_031413195.1 Actinomycetes bacterium | reverse complement strand
GCAGGTCCTCGATGGCGTGCAACTGGCAATGTGCGAAGTCCGGCTGGATCGAGGTTCCGAGACCGTCGTCACCGGCACCGCGATCGTGGCAGTGCAGTAGCCAACACCTGCCGCGTGACCGGTCACGGTTCGTTTTGGTCTCCACAGGTCGCGACTACCGAACTCCACTGGTGTGCGGAACCGACCAACCGGACGTCGCATGTTGCGATTTGTTCCCCGTTGAGCAACTGCACGTCGGTGACGTGCCCCCGGGCTGTGACGGTGTCGCCGTCGAGCACCGGCGGGCCGAACGAAACGGTGAGGCGACGCACACACCGCGGACCAGCCCAGGCCATCAACATGTTCGCCACATAGCCGAGGTTCAACGGACCCTGGTTGATGACCCGGCCGCCTAGCCCGAAGACCGCGTTGGCCGCGCGATCCCAGTGCACCGGATACGGGTCACGAAGTATCGCGGCCATCGTCTTCATCCGATCGGGATCGACGCTGTCCACCGTCCACTCCGGGATCTCGTCGCCGACACTGATGATCATGTCGTCCTCCTCACGACCCACCGGTTTGTCACCCGAGCGACCAGTTCGCTCTGGTCGTACAGGTCGATCTGGAACGCGATCCGGTCGACAACCGCGCCTTGGTCGGTCGTCGTCCGCTCGGCTGCGACGATGCCGCCATCCATCCTGTACTCCACGTCTTCGCGCAAGGGACTGAAGTACTCCCAGTCGTAGCCCTCCAAGCCGACCGAGCCGGCGCCACTCGCGTGGATGATCTCGAACAACTCGGTGATCGACGTCCCGACTCCGAGGATCGGCACATGGAACAACGCAATGGGATGCACCAGATCGTCGGCCATTGGTGGCCTGGCGGTGCAATCGGTGAGGAGCCAGTTCTCCCAATGCTGGATTCGATAGGACCCACCGGCGAAACGATGCCCGACGAGGGCGACCAGGTCCGACGAGTCCATGGGGCGAATGATTGTCGGTACCGGAGTCCGTGGTCAAGGGCGACATCGTGTCATGCCGTGGCGACGAGAGGGTTGATCACGCCCAGTTCGTCGCCACGATCGTCGACGAACACGTTGAGTCGAGGTTCTTCCTGACCGACGAGGCTTTCGCGCGCGCCTGGCGAGCATGAAAGCCTCGGCGAGCTTGAAAGCCTCGGGCGCGCTGCGAGTACGAGCTCGTGCATCGGGGCGGCTCAGGCCGGCTCGGTCGAACGATGTCCCCGTCCGAAATTGGTCCGGTGCTACTTTGTCGGAAGGCCACCAGGGGAGTCCAGCGAGCGTGAAGAGTCGGTTCGAAACAACTCGGGTCGGACCCGACGAGACCGAGGCTCTCGATGCGCTTCGTCGCCTTTCCGGACGGTTCTTCAAGGTCCCTCCCGGCACCGCTCGCGATCGCCGCCCGACGGACGTGATCCTGCTCGTGTTCACGGGCCTGATCGTGATGACGTTTGCGTTTCGGGCCGGGTCGCCGACGGGTGCTCTGGAGACAGCGCTGATCAGTCTGGTTGCCAGCCTCCCCAGCCTGCTCGACCCCTTGTGGGCGATCGGGCACGATTCGCTGATCGTGTGGGGGTTCGTGCTATTCGGCATCGCGACCTGGCGTCGACGATGGCTGCTGCTGCTGTCGATGGCGACCGCTGGGCTGGCGGTGACCATCATCGGTCCAGTCATCGGGCGGCTTGCGAACGGTGATTGGCCGGACTTCGCGCCCTCACTCTTTGCGGTGAGGGAAAACATCGCGTACCCCGCAATCGGGTTGGCGTTCTGGGTGTCGATCGCAACGATTGCCTCTCCATATCTCGGCCGACCATACCGATTCCTCGGCCGCTGGCTGGTCGGTCTCGCGGGGTTCGCATCGTTCGCTCTCGGTGAGAACACGCCAGGCACAACAGTTGGAGCGATGGCTCTGGGCGCTGCGGTCGCAGCCTCCGTGCACCTGTTGTTCGGATCGCCGGCTGACCTCCCGAACCTGTCCTCCGTCCAGCAGGTCCTTGCCGTGATGGGGGTCCGCGCTGTGCCGACTTCGGTCGAGCGGCGCAACGGAGTGGTTCGTGTTCGCGCCGAGACCGACGAAGGTGCCGATCTCGACGTGAAGATCTATGGACGTGACGCGTGGGACGGCCAGCTTCTCGTCACGCTGTGGCGCCACATCTGGTATCGCCAGGGCGGCCGAACGTTGACCCTGTCACGTGTGCAACAGGTGGAGCACGAGGCGTTCCTCACATTGCTTGCCGAACGTCGAGCGGTGAACACCTATTCGGTGATCGCCGCCGGCAGGAATGCCATCGGCGACGCCGTTCTGGTCGTCGGGCGACGCGGCGACCTAGTGGTCAAAATCGGTCCGCCAACCGATCGGCAGCTGGTTGCAATGTGGAAGGCCCTCGCAGATCTGCATGCCGCGGGCCTGACCCATGGTGCGATCGATGCCGGTCGCGTGTTCATCGATGACGACGCGGTCGGGTTCGCTGATCTGTCGTCGGGAGCGATCATCGCCGACGAGACCGCCCCGCTGATCGACCGAGCCCAGATGTTCGTCACGATGGCAGCGCTCGTCGGCACCGATCGTGCCATGGCGGTAGCGCTCGAACAGTTCGGCCAGGAAGGTCTTGGCGACATCACGTCGTACGTCCAGCCGGCTGCTCTGACCCCATCGCTGCGCAAGGACTGTGCCGCGGCCGAACTCGACATCGACGATCTTCGGTCGGCCGCTGTCTCGGCTGCGGGTGGGATTCCGCGAGACCTCCAACGACTGCGTCGTGTCACCTGGGGTGGGCTGCTGACGGTGGTGTTCCTGTTCATCGCGGGCAACGTGCTGATCTCGGGCCTGACCAACATCGGGTTCGACACCATCGTGACGGCGATCAGCGACGCCAGTATTCCGATTCTGATCGTCGCGTTCTGCGTCTCCAGCCTTGGTCGGGTGTCGAACGCGGTGGCTCTGTCGGGCATCTCGCCGACCCCTGTGCCGTTGGGTCGGCTCACGGCGTTGCAGTTCGCGATGACCTTCGTCAGCTTGGCGATGCCGTCCACGGCAGGCCGCGTTGCAGTGAACGTACGGTTCTTCCAACGCAACGGTGTCGAACCGACGACAGCAATCGCGATGGGCGCAATGGACGGCTTCAGCGGGTTCATCTGCCAGATCTTCCTGATGGGCTCGATCCTGCTGTTCGGCCTCGGGTCGTTGAACATCGAGCTCAGCGGGGACTTCTCGGCCTCGAAGGCCGCGACCCTGCTGATCTGGCTCGGCGTGATCCTGGTGATTGCGATCATCGTGATCTTTGCCGTTACGCCGATTCGCAACTGGCTGTTCGCCACTGTGCGGAAGGTCTTCGAATTCATCGGACCGTTGCTGAAGTCACCGCGTCGTTTGATGATCGCCCTCGGCGGCAATCTGGTCGGCGAGTTGATCGGTGCGCTGACGCAGTTCACCGTGTTGATCGCGTTCGGCCAATCCGTGAACTACCTCGATGTGGTGCTGGTGAGCATCACGGTTTCACTGTTCGCCGGTCTGATGCCGGTACCGGGAGGGATCGGTGTGACCGAGGCCGCGCTCACCGCCGGCTTCATCTCGATCGGCGTGCCCGAGTCGATCGCGTTTGCCGCAGCGCTCACCACCCGGATGATCACCTTCTACATCCCACCGTTGATCGGTGTGTTCGTGTTCCGGTGGATGCAGCGGCAGCGCTACCTCTGACGGCCGAAGCGAGACGCCGCGCGAGACTCGCTCATGGACTTTTCGCCAAACGAGCACGAGCAGAGCATTGTCGACGCCGTCGATCAGGTGTGTTCCAAGTTCGACGACAACTACTGGTCGGCGTGTGATCAGGAACACCGATTCCCGTGGGACTTCTACCGCGAAATGGCTGACGGTGGCTGGGTCGGGATCGCGATCCCGGAGAGGTTCGGTGGTGGTGGGCAGGGCATCACCGAAGCGGCGCTCGTGCTGAACCGGGTTGCCGCATCCGGCGCCGCGATGAACGGGTCCACAGCATTGCACCTGACGATGTTCGGACTCAACCCGGTGGTGAAGTTCGGCAACGAACGGTTGCAGTCGACGTTCCTGCCGCGTGCCGCGAGTGGCGATCTACACGTCGCGTTCGGGGTCACCGAACCCGATGCCGGCACCGACACCAGCCGGATCAGCACCCGCGCGGTCGATGACGGCAACGGCGGCTTCGTGGTCACGGGTCGCAAGATCTGGACATCGAAGGCGCTCGAGTCCGAAGTGTGCCTGTTACTCGCCCGCACCGACGATGCCCGAGCGGGAGCCGATCGATTCGGCGGCCTCAGCTTGTTCCTGGTGGATCTCGATCCCCGTTATGTCGCGATTGCGCCGATACCGAAGTTGGGTCGCAACGCGGTCGCTTCGTGTGAGGTGGCCTACGACGGACTGCCGGTCGAGGGTTGGCGCCTCGTCGGCGAGCGAGGGCGAGGTTTCCAACATCTGCTCCACGGCCTCAACCCCGAACGGATCCTGCTCGCGGCCATGGCGTGCGGGATCGGCGAGGCAGCCCAACGGCGCGCCGTGCGCTACGCCAAGGAGCGAGTCGTGTTCGACCGTCCGATCGGGGCAAATCAGGCGATCGCCCATCCGCTGGCGCAGGCGCACATGCAGTTGCAGGCGGCCTATCTGACCATGCGCAGAGCAGCGTGGCGTTACGACCACGGCTTGCCGTGCGGTGAGGAAGCGAAC
>JANOEM010000449.1:0-29299 GCA_031413195.1 Actinomycetes bacterium | reverse complement strand
GGGCTCTCAACCCTCGATGGCCAATCGAGCGGTATCGGCGTTCGCTTGGCCGGCACGACGACCGAGTTGCAGGTGGCAGGTCGGGCCCAGGTCCGAACCGATGCTGCTTCCGTCGTGCTGACCGTGACCGCGATCAACGCGGTGTCGGCCGGCTTCTTGAGCGTCTTTCCGTGCGGTACGGCCAGGCCGAACGTGGCTCAGGTCAACCATCCGGCCGGCAGCAACGTCGCCACCACGGTCATCGTCAAGTTGCCGAGCAACGGCCGAATCTGCCTGTTCAACCTGTCCGAGACCGACCTCGTCGTCGACGTCGCCGGCTATCACCCGCCCGGGACCACCTTCACAGCCGTGCAACCTGCGCGCATTCTCGAGACCCGTTCCGGCGAAGGGCTGACGACGGTGGACGGCGGTTACCTCGGGGTCGGCGTCCGTGGAGCCGGGTCGGTCACCCAATTGACCGTTGTCGGGCGGGCCGGCGTACCGATCGGGGCAAGTGCGGCAACCCTCAGCGTGACGGTCACCAACGCCGTCAGCCCCGGGTTCGTCACGGTCTACCCCTGTTTACAGGCACAGCCGCCGACGGCTTCGTTGAACTTCGGCATCGGTCAAGTCGTGACGAATGCCGTCGTCAGTGGAATTGCGGCGAATGGCTGGGTCTGCCTGTATACGTCCGCCGATGTCGACATGGTCGTCGATGTCAACGGGTACAACCCTGGCGACGCAAGCTTCGTGCCGATCCTGCCGAAACGTGCTCTCGACTCGCGCTCGTCGACGCCAAAGGTGCCGCCACCGCCCGGACTTGCCGTTCCGGTCCGTGAACTGGCTGTCACCGGTGTTGCCGGTGTCCCTGATTCCGCCAAGTCGGTTGTTATCAACCTGACGGTGACAGGGTCGACCACGTCGGCGTTCGCAACTGTGTACCCGTGTGGCAGCCAGCGGCCGATCGCATCGAACATCAACTTCGGAGTCGGCGAGACCGTCTCCAACCTCGTGGTCGCGCAAGTCGGGCACCGTGGCAAGATCTGCCTCTACAGCCCCTCCGATCCCGACTACGTGATCGACATCACGGCGTTCCATCCGTGATCGCGACCGAGGGACCGTGACTGAGGAGATAGCGCCCGAGGGAACCGTGACCGAGGGAACCGTGACCGAAGGGCCACCGTCTGCCTGGGCGCCGCTGAAGTATCCGATCTTTCGAGCGATGTTCATCGCCCAGATCGCCTCGAACGTCGGAACGATGATGCACAACGTCGGTGCCGCCTGGCTGATGGGCGACCTGAACCCTTCGCCAACTCTGGTTGCGTTGGTGCAGACGGCGACGATGCTGCCGGTGTTCCTGGTCGGTCTTCCTGCCGGCGCGCTCGCCGACATCATCGATCGACGGAAGCTGCTGATCATCACCCAACTCTCGATGGCGTTGACGACGGCGGTGCTGGCGGTCGTCACATTCAGCGATGCAGTCACGGCCCCGATGCTGCTCGTGCTGACATTCGCGCTCGGCCTCGGTGGAGCCTTCACCATCCCTGCGTGGCAGGCAATCCAACCGGAACTGGTCCCACGCGCTGACCTTCCCCAGGCACTTGCATTGGGGAACACCACGTTCAACGTCGGCCGCGCAATCGGTCCGGCGATCGGCGGCCTGATCGTCGCAGGCGCCGGCGTCGGATGGGTCTTCGTCGTGAATGCAGTCTCGTTCCTCGGTGTGGTCGCAGTGTTGGTCGGCTGGCACCGAGCCCCGACGGCCACCGGCACACAACCACCCGAAAGACTCGCAGGGGCGCTTCGCGCCGGCCTTCGTTACGGTGCTCACTCGATCGCGCTCCGGCATGTCCTGGTCAGGGCGGCCGCGCTCATCGTTCCGGCGTCGGCCCTGGTGACTCTGCTTCCGGTGGTCGCGCGCGGTCAGCTCGGTCTTGGCTCGGCCGGATACGGCTTGCTGCTCGGCTGCTTCGGCATCGGAGCAGCGACGTCGGCATTCGTTCGGCCTCGAATCGTCGAAAGGGTGCAGGTGGACACCCTGATGATGCTGGCGACGGTGGTCCTCGCAGTCGGCCTGTTGATCGTCGGCCTCGTTCACAACGTGATCGTCGTCGGCATCGCATTACTCATCGTCGGGGCCGGCTGGACACTCGCGCTCACGGCCACGGGCGTCGCCGCCCAGGCCGCCCTGCCGTCCTGGGTCCGGGCCCGCGGAATGGGTTTGTGGAATCTGGCCGTGACCGGTGGGGTCGCTGTCGGAAGTCTTGTCTGGGGCCTGGTCGCCGGTTGGCGAGTTGACCTCGCGTTCGTGATTGCCGCTGCGACTCTGCTCGTTCTGTTCCTGCTGACGCGCAGCTACAAGCTCAGTCTCCCTGACCGCCTGGACGTCGAACTTGCGGCGATGGATGCCCCGATCGTGCGACTCATGCCACGACCCACCGATGGGCCGGTGCTCGTCACCGTTCGTTACCGCGTTCCCGACGATGCGCTTGACCGATTTGCGAACGAGATGCGCCGCGTCGAGCGTCAACGACGTCGTACCGGGGCCCGTCAGTGGGGACTGTTCCGTGACCTCACCGAGGTGGACGTGGTGTTGGAGACCTACATCGTCGAGTCGTGGGTCGAGCACCTTCGCCAGCACGAACGGACGACGAACACAGACCTCAGCGTGCTCGGTGACGCCCGCCAGTACAGCATCGGGTATCCAGAGGTCAGCCATCTCGTGTCCGTGTATGCCGGCGAAGGGTCGCGGCCGCGGGTTCGCCTGTCGAGGCAGGGCTGAGGCAGGGCCGACGTGTGCGAATGAGTGAATCGAACGACCAATCAACGCTGCCGTCGCGGGAACCCACCGTTGCAGAGCGTCGGGTCCAACTGCGCCGCAGCGGGTTGCCCCCGATCACCTACCCCGAGGGCCTCCCCATCACGGCCAGGCGCGACGACGTGCTCGCCGCAATCGCCGACAACCAGGTGCTGATCGTCGCCGGTGAAACCGGCTCCGGAAAGAGCACCCAGCTCCCGAAGTTCTGTCTTGAAGCCGGCCGTGGAATCCTCGGCTTGATCGGCCATACCCAGCCACGCCGGGTGGCAGCGCGCACGATCGCCGAACGGATCGCCGACGAGCTCGGCACTGAGCTCGGCACCACGGTCGGGTACACCGTCCGCTTCACCGATCGGGTCAGCGATGCCACGAGCGTGAAGGTGATGACGGATGGCATTCTCCTGGCGGAGATCCAGCGAGATCGGATGCTTTCCCGCTACGACACGCTGATCATCGACGAAGCGCACGAACGCAGCCTCAACATCGACTTCCTCCTCGGCTACCTCAAGCAGTTGCTGCCGCGCCGACCCGATCTGAAACTGATCGTCACGTCGGCAACGATCGATACAGCGAGGTTTTCCGAACACTTCGACAACGCTCCGATCATCGAGGTGACGGGTCGTACGTACCCCGTTGAGATCCGCTATCGACCATTCGGCCTCGACGAGACCGATGACCGGGATCAGGTCCAGGCGGTGTCGGATGCGGTAGACGAACTGGCCGCCGAAGGCCCGGGAGATGTCCTCGTGTTCCTCAGCGGCGAACGCGAGATCCATGACACCGCCGATGCCCTTCGCAGGGTCGAGTCATTGCCAGGGGCGCGATCGGCTCCCGACGTTCTCCCGCTCTACGCAAGGCTGTCAGCGGCTGAGCAGCATCGGATCTTCCAACCGCATTCGGCACGGAGGGTCGTGCTGGCGACCAATGTTGCCGAGACGTCGCTCACCGTGCCGGGCGTCCGGTACGTCGTCGATGCGGGCTCCGCTCGGATGTCGCGCTACAGCCACCGGCTGAAGGTGCAGCGGTTGCCGATCGAATCGGTGTCGCGGGCCTCGGCCAATCAACGCGCCGGTCGATGCGGACGTGTCGCGGCCGGTGTGTGCATCAGGCTCTACTCCGAGGACGATTTCGAGGCGCGGCCGGAGTTCACCGAGCCCGAGATCCTCCGTACCAATCTTGCGTCCGTCATCCTCCAGATGACGGCGCTCGGCCTCGGCGACATCGCCGCGTTCCCGTTCATCGATCCACCCGATCGACGCGCGATCCGCGATGGAGTAAGTCTGCTGGAGGAGCTCGGGGCCTTCGACCCGAGAGAGACAACGCAGTTACCCGAGGACAACCAGCGCCGGCTCACGCCACTTGGGCGGCGCCTGGCCAGACTGCCGATCGATCCCCGCCTCGGACGGATGGTGCTCGAAGCGGAGCGGCACGGTTGCACCCGCGAGGTGATGATCATCGCGGCTGCCCTGTCGATCCAGGATCCGCGCGAGCGGCCAGCCGACAAGCAGCAGGTAGCAGATGAGTTTCATCGCCGGTTTTCGGTCGACGGCTCAGATTTCCTGTCGCTGGTTCGGCTCTGGGACTACATCAAGGAGCGTCAGCACGAACTGTCGTCGAGTCAGTTCCGCAAGCTCTGCCGGACCGAGTTCCTCAACTATTTGCGGGTCCGAGAGTGGCAGGACCTGTTCCGGCAACTGCGTGAGGCGGCGGCGACGGTGGGCATCAACTCGGGTACCACGATCGGGCACCCGGATCGCGTCCATCAGGCGATCCTGTCCGGCCTCCTGTCTTACATCGGGCTGCGCGACGGCACGACTCGAGAGTTCCGCGGGGCTCACAACTCGAAGTTCATGGTTGCGCCGGGGTCCGTGGTCGCCAAACGCCCGCCGCAGTGGGTGATGGCTGCCGAACTCGTCGAGACGAACCGGCTGTGGGGCAGGGTCGTCGCCGCTGTTCAGCCGGAATGGGCGGAGCTACTCGCTCCTCATCTCGTCAAGCGGTCAACCGGCGAACCGCGGTGGGATGAGCGAAGTGGTCGCGCAGTCGCGAGCGAACGGGTGATGCTGTACGGCCTCGCGCTGGTTGCCGCGCGCACCATCGGTTACGACCGGGTGGACCCTGTTGCGGCTCGCGAGATGTTCATCCGCCTCGCGCTGGTGCAGGGGGAATGGTCGAGTCGTCATCGATTCGTCGAACAGAATCGCGAACTCATCGCCGAGGCGCGTCGTCTCGGGGACCGACTTCGCCGCTGGGATCTCGTCGACGACGACGCGATCTTCGCGTTCTACGATCGCCGCGTGCCGGCCGGTGTCGTGTCGACCCGCCATTTCGATCAGTGGTGGAAAGACGCCCGCTCGACCCGACCGGATCTCCTGCTGTTGACCATCGACGATCTGATCGGGCGCCACTCGAGCGCAGCCGACTATCCAGAGAGTTGGCAACACGACGACTTGTTGCTCGATGTCACCTATCGTTTCGACCCTGGCCAGCCGGGAGACGGAGTAACGGTCCACATTCCCCTCGCCGTCCTCAATCGCGTCTCTTCGGAGGGATTCGACTGGCAGGTGCCCGGATTCCGCGAAGATCTCGTCGCTGCACTGGTCAAGAGCTTGCCGAAGTCGCTTCGTCGCAACATGAATCCGGTGGCGGAGACCGCCCGCCGTGCCTACGAGGGGCTGCCCGCCACCGAGACCGGTGGCCGTTTCGACACAGAACTCTCAGCCGTGCTCACAGCCATCGCGGGGGAACCCTTCGAAGCCGCCGACTTCGACGTGCTTCACGTCGCGGAGCATCTCCGGATCACGTTTTCGGTCGAGGACGAATCAGGAACACCTGTCGCCACGGGGAAGGACCTCGTGGCAGTGCGCCGCCTTGTCGGTGGCCGAATCCGAGCTGCAATTGCAGAGGCCGCGCCGGCGATCGAACGGTCCGGTATCCAGCAATGGGACTTCGGCGACCTTCCCCGGATGATCGAGTCGAGCGCCTCCGGCCAAACGGTTCGCGGCTATCCGGCAATCCTGGACGACGGCGACAGCGTGTCGATCCGAGTGTTCAGTACGCCGGCGATCCAGGTCAAGATCATGCCAGGAGGGGTTCGTCGGCTGATGCTGTTGAACGTGCCGGTCGGGCTCCGTTCCCTTGAGCGCGAGGTGCCGAACGCTGTCAGATTGGCGATCGGGAGGACTCCCGACACAACGCTCGGGAGCTTGCTGCGCGACTGCATCACCGCTGCGGCGGACGAGGTGATGGCAGAACATGGCGGTCCGACGTGGGAACACGATGGGTTCAAGCTTCTGCTCGTCGAGGCCAAACGCAGCCTCTCCTCGAGAAGTGCCGCGGCGATGCGAACTGCTGGACGAATCCTGGCAGTCGGCGCCGACGTCGACGGCAAACTTGCCCGTTTCGTAACGCCGGCTATGAGGCCTTCGGTGATCGACGCAACGGCTCAGCTTCGTCGCCTCCTCCGCCCCGGGTTCGTGACTGCGTCTGGCACGGATCGACTCGCCGATGTCTTGCGCTACGTGCGCGGCATCGATCGTCGCTTGTCCAAGCTGCCCGAGGATCCAGGGCGAGATCAACGAGCCCTGATCGAGGTCGCAGCCGTCGAGACGAAGTTCCGGGCAATGCTCGCAGCCCACGCGCCGAGCCAGGTGACGGGCGAGGTGCTTGCGATCGGCTGGATGATCGAGGAGCTCCGGATCAGTCTGTTCGCGCAATCGCTCGGGACATCGGGTCAGGTGAGCGTGAAGCGAATTGAGCGAGAAATCGTTCGTTTGACCGCCGCCCTCGACTCCTGAGCCAACGAATTCGCCAGGTTGTCACGACCCAACTTCCGCGCAGTTCACGGGGTGATCAGCGCCGCCTTGAGGTCCTCGCCGAGCTGGGCATGGTCGCGGAGAGGAATCTGGCGGGCGCCGCCACTTCGTCCGGAGCGCTGGACGTAGAACACGTCGACAACTTCGTGGCCGAGCGTCGCGACCCTGGCGGAACGGATGTCCAGTCCTCGTTCGGAGAGTCTCGAAGCGAGGCGATACAGCACCGCGATCGCATCCGGGGCGCGGACGTCGATCATCGTCGTCGTCGCAGACGCCTCATTGCTGATCAGCACTTCGAGTCGGGGAGGGGCAGCAGCGACAGCTCGGCGATGCGCCCGGCTGTAGGTACGGATCCGTTGGGTGAGTCGCCCGCTGACGTCGACGAAACCGGAAATGACTCCGCGCAGGTCGCGCTCGATGCAAGCACGGTCGGGGCCCGGTCCATCGGCTGCGCGGAGTACTCGGAACTTGTCGACTGCGACACCATCGGAGCTCGTCCAGGCCTCAGCTGTCAAGACACTGATGTCGTGCATTGCGAGGGCGCCGGCGATCTGGGCGAACAGTCCGGGATGATCTGGGACGGCGACCAGCCACATGTCGAAGTCGCCGGCTTGTTCACGGGCGATGTGCGCCTGCCCGGACGATCGGACCAGTGCAAGTTCGGTCGCAAAGATCTGATCGAAGTTCGCCTCAGCGGGTGGTCCTGATCGACCCGCAAAGACGGCGTTCACCGACTGCACCAACTCGTCGATCAGTGAGGCCTTCCATGACGACCAGGCGGCCGGCCCGGTGGCCCGACTGTCTGCTTCGGTCAGAGCATGCAGCAACTGCAGCCGCAGCGGGTCACCGATCAAGCCGGCGACGTTCTCGGCCGTGCGCGGATCGCCGAGATCGCGGCGCATGGCCGTCTCGGGCAGGAGCAGGTGATGTTGAACCAGCGACCTGACGATCGCTGTGTCATCGTCGGCGAACCCCATCCGTGGCAGGATTCGATCGACGATCTCGACGCCGGCTGCCGTGTGATCGCCCGGGAATCCCTTCCCGATGTCGTGCAGCAACGCCCCGACCAAGAGCAGGTCGGGCCTGGTGACAGACCTGACGAATTCGCAGGCGTTTGCCACAGTCTGGAGCAGGTGACGATCCACGGTGTAGGTGTGGAACGCGTTGCGCTGAGGGAGGCTTCGCACGTTTCGCCACTCGGGCAGCATGCCGCTGAACAACTCGAACCTTTCGAGGGCCTCGACCGACTCGATCAGGTGCGAGCCCGCGCCGAGCAGGCTGATCATTGCCTGTTTGGTTGGTTCGTCCCATGCTTGGCCAACGTCGGCATGGGTTGCCGAGAGGCTGACCAGAGTGCGCCGACTGATCGGGTAGCGGGCGTGCGCAGCGGCGGCCGCGACGCGCAGAACCAATGACTGATCGATTCCTGCAAGGTCGAGATCGACCTGGACCTCGTCGTCGACGACGGTGACCCCCTGGCGCAGCGTGACAGCCATGGTGCCCGCTCGCTTTCCGATCCGGCCGATCCGGCCGACCCTCCACCAGAACCGTTCGCTGACCCAATCGATGGATCGCGCGGCGTCGGAGACCCGAGACATCAAGACATCGGCGTTTGCGAAGCCAAGCGCCGAAGCGACCGCATCTTGATCCTGGAGCAGCAAGACGTTGGTCCGCTTGTCCGTGATCCGGTGCACCTCGCAACGGACGGCGAGCAGGGTCTCAGCAGGCGCCCCGAGATCCTCGATCGGCGACTCGAGCGCCGCCGAGATCTCCGGCCGATCCACGGCGAGCGCCCACCTGATGCTGTCGAAGTCCCGAAGCCCACCCCTGCCGTCTTTGAGGTTTGGTTCGAGCAGCGACGCCACGTCGCCGGCGCGCGACCAACGTTGCTCGTTGCCATCGCTCAGCCGAGCCAGCCACATGTTCGATTTGCTGCGCCATTGCTCGGATCCGGCTGCGCGCACCTGCTGCATGTCGAGGTCGCTCCCGGCGAGTGCTCGGGGACGAAGGATCGCAGTTGCGGTGATGAGATCGGTCGAAGCGAGATCGAGCAATGATTCGACCGAGTGAGAAGCCGGGCTCAGCTTCACTCCTGCGTCCCACATTGGATACCACAACGGCTCCGCGATAACTCGAACGTCATCGGCGCTCGCAGCCAGCGGATGAAGCAGGACGACGTCGATGTCGCTGCCTGGGCACAGCAGCCCGTTGGCATACCCGCCGGTCGCAATGATCGACCATCCTGACGGAAGGTCCCGACCGAGTGCATCGAACCAGCCGTCCATCTGATCCGACAGCCGGCGCGCAAGGGTCCGACCGGACAGGTCGGTCCGAGCAGTCAGTTCAGTGCGGGCACGGCGAATGAACGCCCCATCGATCGAAATCCTGCTCACGTCTGTGCGACCCGGCCGCCGAATCGAATGTTCAACTTCCGGGACTCAACTTCCAGGACTCAACTGGGGGAGCTGGGGGTCGAAGGCTTGAGGTCCTGACTGCGGAGCTCTGCAAGCCGTTCCTGCAGGAACGACAGCGCGGTGCGCCCGGCAGCGAGTTCCACGTCGTCTGCCGGATGGAGGAACAACGGCAGGCTGAGGCGGGACCGGAGCGCTCCCTCGCCAGTGGGGTTCATCACCCGATGCGTCGTGGAGGGGTAGTATCCCTGACTCGCCAGCGCCAACATGTCGCCGCAGTTGATCGCCAGGCTGCCGAAGTCGCACGGCACGTCGTGCCATTTTCCGGACGTGTCCCTCACCTGCAGGCCAGGCTCATTGGCCGCCGGCAAGACAGTGAGGAGGTTGATGTCTTCGTGAGCTGCAGCACGCACGGCACCTGCCGGTTCGTCACCGGACAGCGGCGGATAGCGCAAGATTCGTAACAGGGTGCGAGTGCTTCCGTTCATCATCTGACTGAGCGGCCGAGAGAACCGGGCCGCGATCTCGGGGGGAGTCTCTGCCTCGACCCAACCGAGCAGTGTCTTGGCGATCTCTTTGGCTTGCGCCGCGTATCGAAGGGCGTTGTCGCTCACCTCGACTGGATAGCGGCCCCACGGATAGACGTGGAAGAACTCCTTGATGTCACGCACCGAGTAGCCCTTTGCCGTTTCGGAGACGTCGGGGCCGAAGTATCCATCTTGGTGATCGTCGCTGAAGCGGTAGGCGTACTTCTCGTCACTGTCGAAGAAGGCGAGCCACTCGTCGTAGATCGACTGCACGAGTTGCTGCGGGAGAGGGTGATTGATCAGCACCGCAAAGCCGGTCTCGTGCAGCGATCGGGTGAACTGGTGCGGCGCGTCTGGCGATTCGTAGTCGACGACTTCAACGTTCATGCGACCACGCTACTGCGCGTGCTCACGACGTGATCGAGCCACCGTCGACGGTGATGGTCTTGCCGGTGACCCATGAGCCTGCATCGCTGGCCAGCCACACACACGCGGCCCCAGCATCATCGGGTGTGCCCAGGCGACCGACCGGGATGGTTCGTGCGAGTTGCTCCGTGAAGGCCCCGCCGGCGGTGTTTGCCATCAGGCCGAGCGCCAGCGAGTTGGCGGTCACGCCCTTGGCAGCAGATTCCATTGCCAGATGGCGCATGAACGCGATCGCTCCGCCCTTTGCCGCTCCGTAAACCGAGATCCCCATCTTGTTGCCGGTGGTGCCTGCACCCGATGCGATGGTGATGATCCGACCATGCTGGCGTTCGTACATGCCGCCGATCACGGCGTGGCAGCAATGCAGCACGCCATACAGGTTCACGTCGAGGAACCGGTCGTACTCGTCCGGCATCATTTCGTGGAACTGCTTCGGGACGAACGAGTGCGCGCCGGCGTTGCCGGCGTTGTTGACGAGAATGTCCACGGCGCCGATGGCGTGGAAGCCCCTCGCCACGTCATCGCTATCGGTGACGTCGAACGGCGCAGCCGATGCAACACCACCGAGATTGCGGATCTCGGCCGCGACATGTTCAGCCCGTTGTTCGATGATGTCGTTGACGAACACTCGCGCACCCTGTTGGGCAAGGCATCTCGCGATCCCGGCGCCGACCGATTGGCCCGCGCCGGTGACAACAGCTGTTCTCCCGGTGAGCTCGAACATGGATTGCATTGTTACCGACGCAGGCACTCTCGGCGTAGCCGGGTGACTATCGTTGCGTCGGTCTATGGCTCTCACTGCTGGCTCCATCACCGACCGACTGCAACAGGCCGCCGATCGGCCGACCGGGGTCCGATTCGTCGGATCCTCGATCAAGCCGAGCGAAGGCCCGGACTTCGTGTCCTGGGGCCAGCTCCACGACGAAGCACGTTCCGTCGGCGCAGCGTTGCAAGCCCGAGGCCTGGTACCCGGCGATCATGTTGCGATCCTCGGACCGACGAGCCGGTCGCTGATGACCATCATCCAAGGGTGTTGGTTGAGCGGGATCGCGAGCATGGTGTTGCCGCTGCCGATGCGGATGGCATCCCTCGATATCTTCGTCGAGAGCACGAGGAGTCGGATTCAACACGGCGACGCCAAGCTCGTGTTGATCGACGACATGCTCGCCGCGTTCTACGAAGCCGGACCCGGAGATCCGCCGATCGAGCCAATGGCGAACGTGATGCCCGGTTCTGGTAACTCGAACGGCAATCGACTCGAGATCCCGGCCAATGATCCGGAGCGACTCGTGATCTTGCAGTACACCAGCGGTTCCACCAGTGAGCCCAAGGGAGTGATGATCCCCGATCGTGTGCTCACGGCCAACATCGACGCATAGTGCGCGGCCGCCGAACTCGGCCCCGACGAGGTCATGGTCTCGTGGCTCCCGCTCTATCACGACATGGGCCTCGTCGGGTTCTTGTCGATCCCGATGACGAACGGATGCCAACTGGTCCAGGCTGCCCCGCAGGACTTCATGGCTCACCCCGGCAACTGGATGCAGTGGCTCAGCGACCACGGCGGCACGGCGACCGCCGGTCCCAACTTCTCGTGGGTCCTTGCGACACGCGCGCTCAAGCGGATGGACGGTCTCGACCTGTCCCGGTTGACTCTTGCGCTCAGTGGTGCCGAACCCGTCGACCCCGACGCTGTCGAGGCGTTCGTCGAAGCCGCTGCGAGATTCGGGTTCAAGCCTGGCGGTGTGTTTCCTGCGTTCGGGATGGCCGAGGTCGCGATCGGTGGCGCCTTCCCCCCACGTCATCGGGGCTTGTTGACCGACGACGTGGATCGAGTGGTGTTGGAACGAGATCGGGTCGCGAAGCCGGTCGTCCTCACGCCCGACACAGAACCCGACACGATTCGCCGGCTGCCGGTGCTCGGTCGGGCGGTCCCCGATCTCGAGATGCGGATCGTGGACCCCGAGACCCGTGAGGTCCTTGCGGAACGTCACGTCGGTGAACTGCTGCTTCGTGGTACCTCCGTCACGCCGGGCTACTACAAACGCCCGGACGCCACTGCCGCCCTGTTCTCGGACGGTTGGCTGTGTACGGGCGATCTCGGGTACCTGCTGAACGGTGAGTTGGTGCTGTGCGGACGGATCAAGGACGTCATCATCGTGGGCGGCCGCAACGTCTTCCCTGAGGACATCGAGCGGGCGGTCGGCGCGCTCGCCGGGGTGCGGCCGGGCAACGTCATTGCCTTCGGTGTCGAGGGCTACAAGGGCAAGGAGACCGTGATCGTGGTCGCAGAGGTTCGAACGGACGAAGCGGCAGCGGTGCAGGAATCGATTCATCACCGCACGATCGAGGTTTGCGGCTTGCCCCCTCGCGACGTGATGTTGGTCAAGGCGGGCACGCTGCCCAAGACTTCGTCAGGCAAGCTCCAGCGCGCAAAGTGCCGTGAGCAGTACATGAACGAAGAGCTCGAGCTGTTCGGGACATGAACCGATCGGTGGCACGATTCCGCCCGTGACAGTTCATCTGACACGATGGTTCGATGAAGGTCGTCTACACCCCAGCGCATCTTGGCCATGATCCCAAGACCGGCATCGAACAGTCCGGCATCGGGCCTGCATTCGAGCATGTCGGTCGCGCCGAAGCGATCCGAGAGACGCTGCAGGCGGACTCACGGTTCAACTTCGTGGCGCCGTTCGACTGGGGCCTTGGACCGATCGAAGCGGTTCATGATCACGGATTGATCAGCTTCCTCGGCACCGGTTGGGCCGAGTATCAAGAGGCGGTCGGGCCAACACCCGACGTCACCCCAGACGTGTTCTATCGACCCGCTTTGCGCCGGGGCATGAGTGCTCGATCCGAACCAACTTCGATCCATGGCCGGCTCGGTTGGTACTGCTTCGAAACGACGACGCCGCTCACGATCGGCACGTTTGAGGCAGCTCTGTCGGCGGTCGATACAGCGTTGACGACGACCCAGATTGTCCTCGCCGGCGAGAGATCGGCATATGGATTGTGCCGACCTCCTGGACATCATGCGACCAGCGGTCTCTACGGTGGCTACTGCTTCTTCAACAACGCGGCAATCGCGGCGAATCACATCGCTTCGACCACCGGGACCAAGGTGACTGTCCTCGACGTCGACTATCACCACGGCAACGGCACGCAGGAGATCTTCTACGGCAGGGACGACGTGCAGTACGTCTCGCTACACGGCGACCCCGTTCGCGCGTATCCGTACAACATCGGATACGCGGACGAGACCGGTGCCGGCCGTGGCGCCGGAGCGAATCTCAACGTGCCGCTCGCCTTGCACACCGATGACGACGCCTATGTCCGAGCCTTGCACCTGGCAATGGAATCGATCCAGGCATTCGGACCGTCGACGCTGATCGTGTCGCTCGGCCTCGATACCTACTACAACGATCCGATCAGCGATCTCTCATTGACGGCGGACGGATTCGAGCGCTGTGGTGCTGCTGTTGCACAACTCGGCTTGCCGACCATCGTGTTGCAGGAGGGCGGTTACGACGTCGCAGCGCTCGGCGAGAACGTGCGCCGTTGGTTGATCGGATTGGGCGGTTGATCGGCTTGGGCGGTTGATCGGCTTGGGCGGTTGAGCGGGTTCAGCCCATCTTGAGGTCTTCGAGCACCCGCCGCCAGCGCTCGGGGTCGGACTGGTACGGCGCATACACGCTGATTCTGTCAATGACGTCGCGGTAGCGGCGAAACAACTCGGGAGCGATCTGTTCGGGCTCGCCAACCACGGCAAAGGTGTTCAGGATCTCATCGCTGATCGAGTCGCCCATCTCGACCCACTTGCCTTGCTTGCTGAGGCTGTTGAGTTCGTCCTGCAGTTCGCCCCAACCGTGCAGTTCGAGTACCGGTCGATAGGCGGGAGTGGACCCGTAGAACGCGATCTGTTGGCGTGTCCCGGCAGAGGCGCGCTCGAGGCTGGCTTCGTCGTTCGCGGTGACGACGAAACTCGGGCCGACGATTTCGAATCCCTCCAGGGTCTTGCCGACCTTGGCCCGGCCGCGTTCCAGCGCGGGGATCGTGACCTCACGCAGGTACCTCTCGGTCGTGAACCCATGGCAGATGAAGCCGTCGCAGACCTCGCCGGCGACCTCGGTCATCAATTCACCGACGCCTGCCAGAAAGATCCTCGGGACGCCGTACTCGCTGATGTCCGAAGCTGCCGGCGTGAAGAACGGTGTCATCAAGGTGTGCTGGTAGAAATCCCCCCGGAACTCGAGTTTGGAGCCCTCAAGCCAACAGTCCCAGATCGCTCTCATCGCCAGCACCATCTCGCGCATCCGGGCAGCCGGATGGCTCCATTCCATGCTGAACCGCTTGGTGATGTGGGGCTTGATCTGACTGCCGAGTCCCATGATGAAGCGACCCTTGGAGAAACTCTGCAGATCCCAGCCGATGTTGGCGAGGTTCATTGGATTCCGGGCGAACGCGACAGCGATCGAGGTGCCCAGTTCGATGCTGTCGGTGTGCTCGGCGGCAAGCAGCAGCGGGAAGAATGGATCGTGGCTCGTTTCTGCCGTCCACGCCCCTGAATAGCCTGCTCGTTCGAGTTGCTTGGCCTGCGCGCCTGCTTGATGCAGGTCAGGACCTATCCCTCCGTCAACCTTCATTGCTGTTCCCCCTGGCGCTGTTGTTTCTCAACCCGTGTCCTGTTCGCGCAGGAATTGCTCGAACTCGGCGCCGAGTTCGTCGGCGGTCGGCAACGGTCCGGCGACGAGCGGCGTCGAAGGTGATAGTTTGCCGGCTGAAAGTACATCGCCGGCACTGCTGGACGAGTCGTAGATCGCCTCCAACTGGCGGACCATCGCGATGTGTTCGTCGTTGCCTGCGACGAGCTCGTCCAATCGGTCTCGCTGGATGAGCGTTTCCTGCTTCGCGGCGTTCCCGCTGATCGTGATGCCGCCGATTTCGGCGAGGCCGGCAAGGAGGGCGACGGTGGCCGCTGGATATGCCATCGAGGCGACGTAGTGAGGTACCTGGACCCAGATTCCGATGGCGTCGATGGCCAGATCGTTGAACGAGTGCTCCAACACGGCGGCGACCCCCGCCGGAACGTCGACGGAGTTCTTGAGGAGCTGGAGCGATGCGACCAGCTCGACTGACGGCGAAGACATCGAAAGACGCGACGGCCTCGTGTGTGGCGTCGCAAACGGGTACGCGCCGAGGGCCACCATCCGGACTACGCCCAGCCGTTTGGCCAATGATGCAACCTCGCGAGCAAATCGGCGCCATGCCATATCGGGTTCGGGGCCGGTGAGGATCAAGACATCCCTACCGTGTACATCGACGCCCGCCTTGATCTCGATGTCGGGCCAACTGAGGCGCGTGTTCACCCCATCGCGGAGCTCCATCACCGGTCTACGGGCCCGGTAGTCGATGAACGAATCGCCGTCGAACGTGGCGATCGTCGATGCGTTGCACTCGGTTTCGATCGCCGCGAGGGCAGCGGTCGCAGCACCACTCGCATCGATCCAGCCGGTCAGCATCACGACGAGCGTCGGCTCGTGAAGCTTCAACGGCTCGCCGTCGACAAAGGAGTACGCGTCGCTCATGCCAAGCCCTCGAGCGCGGTCGCGGCCTTCGTCGCCGCGTGCTCGACCTGGAGCTTGAACGGCAGAAGTTCGGCGGGGTCACGTTGGCCGAGTGCGCCGCCGAGGTAGCGGGCGTACACACCCTCGAGGATGCATGCGAGCTTCCAGTAGGCGAAAGCGATGTAGAAGTCCAACCCCGATAAGTCGCGGCCGGTGACCTCGCCGTAACGCGAAGCGAGTTCGGCTCGGTCGAGGAAACCCTTCGAGGTTGTGGACGAGCCCGTCCAGGCCGATGGTTCGTCCCCCGGGCCGGTCCAGTACACCATCAGCAGTCCGAGGTCGGCGAGCGGGTCGCCGAGGGTGCAGATCTCCCAGTCGAGCACGGCCACGATTCGCCCGGAGGTCTCGACCATGCAGTTGTCGAGCCGGTAATCCCCGTGGACCAGGGTGGCCGGCCCCTGGTTCGGAATGCGGGCGAGGAGCTGATCGTGGACATGGTCGACCACGGCCAGTTCGCGGGTCTTCTGCCCATTCCATTGACCGTACCAACGGCGAAGCTGGCGGGCGATGTAGTCCTCGTGGCGACTGAGCGTGTCGAGCCCGCTGGCCACGAGATCGACCTCGTGGATCGCAGCCATCGTGTCGATGATCGATTCGCTTGCGCGGGTCCGTGCAAGTTCGTCGAGGACTGACTCTGCCGACATGCTGTCGCGAATCACGTGGCCGTCGACGAAGCCCATCACGTAGAACGGCGCGTCGTTGACGGACGGGTCGTCGCAGAAGCCGAGCGCAGGAGCAACAGGAACCGCCGAGGACTGCAGGCACGAGATGATCCGGTGTTCGCGGCTCATGTCGTGGGCACTTGCGAGCAGCGTGCCCATCGGAGGGCGCCGAAGGACGTACCGCACGTCGTTGCCGCCGGTGACCGCAAAGGTGAGATTCGAGTGCCCGCCGGCGATGACATCGAAACGGAAAGGACCAACGGATCCGGACACATTGTCCTCGAGCCACTTCGACACCGACGCCACGCGCAGACCCGGGATGTCGGACGGACCTGAGATCGCAGCCATTGCGAGCACACGGTAGCCGCCGACCTAGCCGTATCCCTACTGCCGGCCGCCTGGGCTCGACAGACGCATAGACGGCAGCGCTTGCGTCGCTCTGGTCAACGCATTCCGACGCCGGTATCGTTCGACGCATGGCACTTGACGTCACCGACGCAACCTTTCAGACCGAGGTCATCGACCGCTCCGAGCATGTCGTCGTCATCGTCGACCTCTGGGCACCATGGTGCGGCCCATGCAAAACGATCTCACCGATCCTCGAACGAACGACCGAGGCGACAGGTGGAGCCGTCGTTCTCGCCAAGGTCAACGTCGACGAGAATCCGGGCGTCTCACAAGCGTTCCAGGTCCAGTCAATCCCTGCCGTGTACGCGATGCGTGCTGGACAGGTGGTCGACGGGTTCGTCGGTGCCCAGCCCGAGCACCTGATCGAACAGTTCATCGCGTCATTACTGCCGACCGAGGCCGAGACCGAACTGTCCTCATTGATCGCGGCCGGAGACGAGATCAGCCTTCGCGCCGCACTCGAGATCGACCCTGGACACGAAGATGCGATCGTGGCGCTCGCCGAGTTGTTGGTCGAAGCCGGGTCCGCCGACGAGGCTTTGGCGCTTCTGGCCCGCATTCCGGAATCGGAACGTACCCGCAAAGTGGCAGCGGCGGCGCGGCTCAGCGAGAAGCCGACCGACGACTACGACTCACAACTGATCGCCCTGCTGGACAGAGTCAAGGGCGACGACGAGGCCCGTCAGGAGTTCGTCGACATTCTCGAACTGATGGGTCATGACGATCCGCGGACGGCGGTGTTCCGCAAGCAGCTCACCGCTCGGCTGTACTGACCGGCGCGAGATGCCAGCTATGGTTGATCCATGCCGATCGAACGTCGTGACGGATACCGACTGTGGATCGGTGGCCCGGTTCCGAAGGGCGCCGACGGCTTCACGATCGGATCCACGGTCATCGTCCGGCGGGGGCACGAACACTCCGAACGTCTGATCCGTCACGAACTCGTACATGTGCGCCAATGGCGCCGCTACGGTTTTGTCGGGTTTGCTTGTCGTTATCTTGGTTCGTATCTCGTGTGGCGGTTACGCCTGAAGGGTCACAAGGGTTCGTACTGGCGGATCCCGTTGGAGATCGAAGCCGAGTGGATTGCTCGGCGATCACTTGCGACGGCGGTCCGAGACGCCGACGTCGCCGAACATGCCAAGCATTGACGGGCTGAGTCTTCGGTCGACGTTGTGAGTGGTTGTTGATTAGATAGCGTCTTGAGAGTCTTCCCCCAGATATGGCTCGACGCCGTTGCGCGTCACCATCGACGGAGGTTGTATGGACTCGATCCCGGACCGACCAGCTCCGCCGCGATCTGCGACCGAGGCTGCGCTCGAGTGGTTGCGGTGGTTCGGTTTGATCCGGCTTGTGGTGACCATCTGTGCCGTCGTCGCCGTCTGCGCGGGTGGGTTCTGGCTTCTCCGCAGTCCTGCACCCCCGATCGAGAATTCGCTACCGTTCGCGTCATCGGTTCCTGACCCGTCCGTCTCGTCGGCTCCTGGACAGACACTGGCGTCGGCCGTAACCAACGACGCCACGACTGACACGCCGCCATCTCCGGCGGCGATGATCGTCGTCCACGTCGCCGGCGCAGTCTTCGCACCCGGGGTCTACCAACTGGCGAATGACGCGCGGGTGCAGCAGGCGATCATCGCGGCCGGCGGGATGACGGTGGATGCGGACCCCGACGCCGTGAACCAAGCCGGATTCCTCACCGATGGCGACCGCGTCTACATCCCCTTGGTCGGCCAACCCGTGCCCACCGTGGTTCTGCCATCGGGCGGGACCCAGCCATCGAACGGTTCAGCTTCGGGCACGCCAACGGCTGTCTCGGCCACGGTTGACCTGAACCGTGCTTCGGTCAGCGAGTTCGACGGACTCCCGGGGATCGGTCCGTCCACCGCGGCAGCGATCGTCGCGTATCGCGAAACGAACGGTCCGTACTTGGCGGTCGAAGATCTGCTCGCGGTACGCGGGATCGGTCCGGCCAAGCTCGACGCGATTCGCGCCCTGATCACTGTCTGAATGCACTGTTCGAGAGGACGGAATCAATGAACCGACATCACAGCAACGCGCTACCGATGGCTAACTGCACCACAACCAGGGCAAGGATGACACCGAGCCAGACGCCGCCGGCCAGCCACAGGAACTCACGCCAAAAATTCCGCCACGATGCAACCGGGGACCGGGTGGCCCGGCGAGCTGCGACGACACCGATGGCGAACCACATCACGGCACTGATCGCAGCGCCGAGCAAGATCGCGGACGTACCGTCGGCGAGCGGCACGCCTAACGCCAACAGAGCCGGAGCTGCAAGCACGGCGGCGGCGAATCCTGCGACCCCTCGAAAGGTCGACGTGTTGTCGTTCAACGCTGCGAACGCGATCAGCCCGAGGGCAGCGGGAGGCACCAACCCGACGAAGGGGCCGAGCCGCCGAATCCGATACCGGAAGGCTCTCGGGCCGTCTGGTACCACCGGCATCGGTCGGTAGCCGGCCAGTGACATGAAGAAATCGTACCGAACAAGGGACACCCGATGGTGGCAGCGTGTGACTGATGCCGAGGTCGCTGCGATTACCGCGTTGATCGTCTTCGGTGTGTGGATCCAGCGACCCCTTCCGGTGGTCGGTATTGGGATCGCGCTGCTCCTCATCCGCCTTGATGCGCGGGTCGCGCTGCTGGGTACGTTCGGGGGGTTGATGGCCGTCGTCGGATCACAGTCAGCGTGGAACGACGTGCGACCGGATCATCTCGGTCCATTTGTGGGGTGGGCCTGCCTTGTCACCGACCCCGCCCCGAGATCTGGTGCGGTGGTTGCAGTATTCGAGATCGAGGGCGAACGGTTCGAGACCTGGGCACGAGGTTCTCCACGGAGGCGCCTGAGCGACCACCTCGCAGGCGAATGCGCCCGGGTCACGGGGGTCCGTCGCCCGATCGCCGCCACGGCATCGCGCCGCGCCGCCGTTCGCCATGTCGTCGGCGGGCTCGACTTGGACACTGTCGGGGATTGGATCACCGGGTCACCGATGGATCGCGCCTCGAACCGGGTCCGACGTCTGTTCGGCAAAGGCGCGTCACTCCTGCCAACGCCTGATGACGCGTTGTTCGCGGGTCTCGTCATCGGCGACGACCGTCACGAACCAGCTGAGATGATCGTTTCGTTCAGGAGATCCGGGCTTTCCCACCTCACAGCCGTGTCCGGAGCGAACGTGGCGTTCATGTTGGCCGCAGCCGGGCCGCTCCTGCGCCGGCTTCGACCAGTGCCGAGATGGCTCCTGACGCTTGCCGTGATCGCGTGGTTCGTCGCGTTGACACGGTTCGAGCCGTCCATCCTTCGGGCCGGCGTCATGGCCGCAGTCGCGTCGACCGGGTACCTACTCGGTCGCGAACGGCCGCCTGGGCGGGTGTTGGCCATCGCGGTCGGAGGGCTGGTGCTCGTGGATCCATTGCTCGTCTGGTCGGTCGGATTCTGGTTGTCGGTCGCCGCCACCGGGGGAGTGGCGCTTCTCGGCGCACCCCTCTCGCGGGTGATTCCGGGTCCGCACTGGATCAAGACGCCGGTCGGGGTCACGCTGGGGGCCCAGCTCGCTGTTGCTCCGATCAGCTTGGCCGTCTTTGGCTCGTTGCCGCTGGTCTCGATTCCTGCCAACCTGCTCGCTGTTCCCGTCGCCGGTCTCGTGATGCTTTACGGGCTGCCCGCCGGCCTCATCGCGGGAGCGCTATTGGATCACGGGTCTGGCCACGGGGTCTTCGGGGTCCTTGCGTCTGTGATTCAACTCCCGAGCGCAGTCGGCACGCGCTGGGTCTCTGCGGTCGCATCGTTGGCCGAGCGGGTCGAGCCCGCGCCCCCATGGCCGATGATCGGGTGGATCCTGATCATCCTCGTGATTGCCGCTCGGGCGGTTTCGAACCGCGCGAGACGGGTGTGGAAGGGTTGAACGGTGGCAATCCATCTGATCTCAGGCGATGACGAATCGCTGGTCCACACAGCCGTCTCCGAGCTCGTCCATCGTCTCGTCGGCGACGGCGACCGGACAATCATGGTCGACGATTTCGGCAGCGATGACTACGAGTTGCGATCCGTCGTCGATGCGGCTCAGACGATGCCGTTCCTCACCGACAAGCGCATCGTCGTGGCCCGCGGCATCGGTCGCTTCAACACGGATGACGTTGTACCCCTCATTGCCTACTTGAACGACCCGTTGCCATCGACTGATCTCGTCCTCGTCGGCGGCGGCGGCCGGTTACCCAAGTCCGTGGCCGATGCCGCGAAGAACGCGGGAGCCACTGCAATCAACACGGCGCCGCCCACGTCGAAGCGGGATCGGTCGATGTGGATCGATGAGCAGATCTCGAGTTCCGGCCTCCGGCTCGAACCGCAAGCGGTGGCGCTGGTCGGAGGTTGGATGGGTGAGGATGCAGGACGTTTGGCGGGGGTCCTCGACACGCTCGTCTCGGCCTTCGGTACGGCGAGCAAGCTCTCGGCCAACGACATCGAGCCATTTCTCGGCGACTCCGGATCTGTGCCGCCGTGGGACCTCACCGATGCCATCGATCGGGGCGACACGCGGTCCTCGCTCGAGCTGCTCGCTCGGATGTTGCAGGCTCGTCACCCGCTGCAGGCGATGGCGACCCTGCATGCGCACTACCTCAAGATGCTGAAGGTCGATGGATCCGACGCAAACAGCGAAGCAGCGGTGGCCGAAGTACTGGGGATCAAGCCGGGCTTTCCCGCACGAAAGGTTCTGGATCAGTATCGGCGCCTCGGCGGTCCAGGTGTTTCCCGTGCGATCGGGCTCCTGGCGCAGGCAGATCTCGATCTGCGCGGTCAACGCGATCTGCCCGAAGAACTGGTGATGGAAGTTCTTGTCGCTCGACTCAGCCGACTGACTCCCGCCACCAGCGGTTCGCGCCGCGCCTGACACGATCAGATTGCCGGCGTCAAGCAGCCGAAAAATGAAGCGGCCCAAGTGCGCTGCACCTGGGCCGTCAAAGAATTGTCGAAGGGCTGGGAGTAAACCGGTGGCGGAATCAGGCGCCAGCGTTGACTCGCTTCATCAGCCGGCTCTTGCGGCGAGCGGCCTGGTTGGGATGAATGACACCCTTGGCCGCAGCCATGTCGAGGCGCTTGACGGCCAAGCGGACAGCCTCGTCGCTGTTGTCGTCGCCGGCGCTCTTGATCGCGCTCTTGACCCGAGTACGCAATTCGCTCTTGATCGCCTTGTTGCGATCTGCGGCCTTTGCGTTGGTGAGAATGCGCTTCTTTTGACTCTTGATGTTCGCCACGTGCGAAATCCTTCTGTAGAGGTGGGTGTCATCGACCGGAGTCGAGAACAGGCTGCTTGATCGTATCGGCGAATGAATCCACTACCACCGATGCGGGCAGATTCGATCGCTGGTGGGCCAGGATGCCAGCCTGTGCCGCCGGTAGCATCGTGCTTCTGCTCATGGACCTCGACCGCATTCGCAACTTCTCGATCATCGCCCATATCGATCACGGCAAGTCGACCCTTTCGGATCGGATCCTTGAAATGACCAATGCGGTGGAGATGCGGGACATGCGTTCTCAGTACCTCGACACGATGGATCTCGAGCGCGAACGGGGGATCACCATCAAAGCCCAGAACGTTCGAGTCGACTGGAAGGGCTACACGCTCCACCTGATCGACACGCCCGGCCACGTGGACTTCGGCTACGAGGTGAGCCGCAGCCTTGCGGCCTGCGAGGGGGTCGTCCTCGTCGTCGACGCTGCCCAAGGCATCGAGGCACAAACCCTGGCCAATTGTTATCTCGCGCTGGAGCACGATCTCGAGATAGTTGCCGTTCTCAACAAGATCGATCTACCCGCTGCTGACCCTGACCGATATGCAGCCGAGATCGAGACGGTCTTGGGGATCCCGGCTGGAGACATCATCCGCATCTCTGCCAAGACCGGCGTTGGCGTCCCCGACCTGCTTGATGCAGTCGTCGAGCGAATCCCGGCTCCGCAGGGAGATCCGGAGGCGCCGTTGCAGGCTCTGATCTTCGACAGTCAGTACGACCAGTACCGCGGCGTGGTCAGCAGCATCCGCGTGATGAACGGGCGGATCACCAGTGGGGCCAAGCTCAAGTTCATGAACGCGGGCACGCCCCAAGAGACCGTCGAAATCGGCGTGCGCAAGCCAGTGATGACTGCAATGCCCGAACTCGGACCGGGCGAGGTCGGGTATCTGATTGCGGGCATCAAGGACGTTGGCCAGGCCCGAAGTGGTGAAACGGTTACGACCTTTCACGGCTCCGCGACGCAGGCTCTCGAGGGGTACCGCGATCCGAAGCCGATGGTGTTCTGCGGCCTCTACCCGATCGACGGTGACGACTTCGAGAACCTCCGCGAGAGCATCGAGAAGCTTCGTCTCAACGACGCGTCGCTCACCTATGAGCCCGAGACATCCGGCGCGCTGGGATTCGGGTTCCGGTGCGGGTTCCTTGGACTGTTGCACATGGAGATCGTCAAGGAACGCCTTGAACGAGAGTTCAACTTGGCCCTGATTGCGACGGCGCCGAGCGTGGAGTACCGGGTTACCAAGACCGATGGCACGGTTGAGCTGATCGACAACCCTGCCGACCTACCCCCACCGCAGAAGATCGACTTCATCGAAGAGCCGTACTTCCGGGTCAGCATCATCACCCCGAAGGAGTACACCGGAACCTTGATGGACCTGTGCCAGACACGGCGCGGTGACATGAGCAAGCTCGAGTACCTCTCGCCGGAGCGAGTCGAACTGCACTACAAGGTTCCGCTCGCAGAGGTCGTCGTCGACTTCTTCGACCAGATGAAGAGCAGGACGCAGGGTTATGCGAGCCTCGACTACGAACTCGAGGGGTATCACCGCAGCAATCTTGTTCTTGTCGATCTGTGGCTCAACGGCGAACCGGCAGACGCGTTCAGCACGATCGTTCATCGCGACAAGGCGTTCGACTACGGCCGACGCATGTGCGAGAAGCTCAAGGAGCTCATTCCGCGTCAGATGTTCGACGTCCCCATCCAGGCTGCGATCGGCGGCAAGGTGATTGCGCGTGAGACCGTCAAGGCCAAGCGCAAGGACGTACTCGCAAAGTGCTACGGCGGCGACATCACCCGCAAGCGCAAGTTGCTCGAGAAGCAGAAAGAGGGCAAGAAGAAGATGAAGTCGATCGGCCGGGTGGAGATCCCGGGCGATGTGTTCATCTCAGCCCTCAAGCTGGACGATTGAGAACAAGGTTGGGTACGCAGCGATGACCTCTCGAATGTTTCGCTCGCTGCGTGAGCGCAACGCGCGCCTGTTCTTCCTGGGTCTCGCGATCTCGAACATCGGTACCTGGATGCAGCTGACAGCAATGTCGGTCCTGGTGTACAGCCTCACCGGCAAGGCCACCGATGTCGGGCTCACGATTGCGACTCAGTTCTTGCCGACGTTGCTGCTCGGTGCGTGGGCGGGTGCGGTTGCCGATCGGGTCGACAGGCGACGGATGACGCTGATCACCCAGTCGCTGCTCGGTGCACAGGCGGCCCTGCTCGCCGTGCTCGACTTGACCGGAACGATCAACTTGGCCTTGATCTACTGCCTGTCCTTGGGCGTCGGCATCATCAACGCGCTCGACAATCCTGCGCGCCGAGGCTTCGTGACCGAGCTCGTCGATCCGGTCGACATCCCCAACGCGATGTCGTTGAACACCGCCGTCATGACCGGGTCGCGGATCTTTGGTCCTGCCCTCGCTGCGGTCCTCATTCGCACCATCGGTACGGGTTGGTGCTTCGCGCTGAACGCGGTGTCGTTCCTTGCGATCGTCGGTTCGTTGCTGGCGGTCGACGTCGGTCGGCTGCGGCCTGCCGTTCGAGCACCGCTCGGCGGCCAGCCGGTGCGGGATGGGCTGAGGATGGTGTGGAACAACCAGCGATTGCTGATGGTCTTCGGGATCTTGACGGTCGTGTCCACCGTCGCGTTCAACTACAACGTCAGTCTTGTCCGGTTGACGGACAAGCGGTTCGACGATGCGTCGCTTTTTGGGTGGTTACTCGCAACCGTCAGTGTGGGGAGTCTGCTCGGTTCACTGATGACGGCGGCCCGCCAGACGGTGTCCGTCGCGTATTTCCTCGCGAACGCGGCGTTGCTCGGGGTCAGCGGGATCGCACTCGCCTGGGCCCCGAACATCCCGGTCGCGCTGGTGGTTGCGATCCCGGTCGGTTTCGGCGGCGCTGCCTTCATCTCGGCGTCGAATGCGATCTCGCAGCAGGAATGCCCACCAGAGATGCGCAGTCGCGTCCTTGCCCTGATCGCTGTCGCGTTTCTCGGGTCCACGCCGATCGGCGCGCCGATCACCGGCTGGATCGGCGACCACGTGAGCGCTGAATGGAGCCTCGCCTACGGAAGCTTGGTGACCATCCTCGCGGCGGCGCTCGCCGCAATTCTGCTTGCTCGATCCCGGTCGGCGAACGTTGGCCATGCAGCGGGCGGCCCACCCGACGCGAATCAAGATGTTCGCTCCGCCGATCACTCGACGATCCCATCGATCGGGTGATGCGATGGAGATGATGCCTTCCCGCACCATCTTGTGGTTCCGGCGTGATCTGCGCCTCTGCGACAATCCGGCGCTGCTGCATGCAGCGCGTGATGGTCGCACCGTGACCCCGGTCTTTGTTCTCGACCCAACACTGATCGCTCCAAGTGGGGCGCCGCGGCTCGCCTTCATGTACCGCGCCCTGCGCTCTCTCAACGAGTCCTTGGACGGACATCTGGTCGTCCGCTCGGGCGACCCGGTATCGATCATCCCCGAACTGAGCGCGGAGCTGATGGCGTCCGAGGTCGTCGTCAGTCGCGACTACGCCCCGTACGGTCGCCGGCGAGACGGTGCGGTCGGCAATCGGCTTGGCGAACTGGGCGTCGACTTCGTCGGGAAGGGAAGTCCGTACGCAGTGCCTCCCGGAACTGTCGTCAAGAGCGACGGCATGCCGTACTCGGTGTTCACGCCGTTCTCGAAGCGATGGAGGCAGATCGGTTGGGCGGATCCAGTCGAGCCAACCGATGTCGCGTGGTTCGGAGCGGGTGATATCCCGAGCGAGCCCATTCCCGATGAGCCCGCTCTTTCGTGTTCGTTACCCGAAGCCGGCGAACGCGCCGCGCACGCTCGCTGGGAGGCATTCATCGAGCGCGGATTGGAAACCTATGACACTCTTCGCAACGAACCGGCCGTTCCGGGTACGAGTGGGATGAGTCCCTACCTGCGTTGGGGCCAGGTACACCCGCGGCAGCTCCTTGCCGACCTCGACGATCTCGACGACAGCCCTGCGCACTCGGTCTTTCGCCAGGAGATCGCATGGCGTGATTTCTATGCCGACGTGCTATTCCATCATCCGGACAGCGCTCGTCACAGTCTGCAGTCGAAGATGGACAAGATCGTGCTCGATACCGGCGCGGCTGCGCACCGACGGTTCGACCAGTGGGCAATCGGACGAACCGGTTATCCGATCGTCGACGCCGGGATGCGTCAACTCCTCGCGACGGGTTGGATGCACAACCGGGTGCGAATGATCGTGGCCAGCTTTCTCGTCAAGGATCTTCATCTGCCGTGGCAGTGGGGCGCACGTCACTTCATGCGACACCTCGTCGACGGTGATATTGCATCCAACCAGCACGGATGGCAATGGACAGCCGGCACCGGCACCGATGCGGCGCCCTACTTCCGGATCTTCAACCCAGCCAGTCAGAGTCTTCGGTTTGACCCGAGTGGCGACTATATCCGGCGCTGGGTGCCCGAACTGGAGCACGTCCCGGCTCCCGACATCCACGCGCCGGCTTCCAGCCGCGCGGGCCTCCCGCTGGGTGCCCAAGCTCCGATGCTCGACCATGGCGTCGAACGGGTGGAAGCATTGAGACGCTATCGCGACGCGATGGGCCGATAACCTCGACAGGGCAATGCTCGACGACCGGAAAACCGCAATTCTGAGGGCTGTCGTGCAGGAGTACATCACGACTGCACAGCCAGTTGGTTCGACTCATATCTCTGACGCGCCCGGCGTTCGTGTCTCATCGGCGACCGTTCGCAACGACATGGCGATCCTCGAGCAGGATGGTTTCCTGGTTCAACCGCATACCAGTGCCGGTCGAATACCGACCGACAAGGGTTACCGGTTCTTCGTCGATCATCTCACTCCTCCGGGGCGCCTCGATGACGAGGCCACCCAGCAGGTCGGCGAGTTCTTTGCTCGCGCCCATGGCCGCCTCGACGAACTGCTTGCGCGGACCAGCGATCTTCTCGCCCATCTGACCCACTATGCCGCCGTCGTCGTTGGCCCGAACACCCAGACCGTGGCGGTGGTTCGGTCGGTCCAGGTCGTGGGATTGTCACCGCGATTGGCTGCGGTCGTCGCCGTTCTCTCCAACGGCCAGGTCGAGAATCAGATGATCGAGTTCGAGTCAGAAGTCCTCGACACTCGGCTTGCGCTGGCGTCTGCGCTGCTGCAAGCGGCGATGGTCGGTCGCACGCTGGGTGCATTGGTCGAGGCGCGCCGCTCCGGCGATGCCGATCTCGACATGATCTGCGACAAGGCTTCTGCTGCATTGCACAGCGACGCAAATGACTCCCCGTTGTTCGTCGGCGGTACTGCATCGGTCGCGAACTCTTTCGATGCTGTCGACATCGTCCGATCGGTTCTGACCACGCTCGAGCAGCAGTACGTGGTGGTCTCATTGGTCCGTGATGTGATCGATCGCGGCCTGACCGTCGCGATCGGCGCTGAGCACGGACTCGAACCGCTGGTTTCGTGTTCGGTGGTGGTCAAGTCGGTGATGGTCGACGGCGAACAGCTCGGCACGGTCGGTGTGCTCGGACCGACTCGGATGAACTATCCGCAAGCGCTCGCGACAGTGGACGTGGTCAGCGATCGTCTGGGTCGCCACTTGGCGGAAGGTTAGGAACATTGGCGAACTTTTACGAATTGCTCGGGGTGACGCGCAACGCATCCTCTGACGACCTGAAGAAGGCCTACCGCCGCAAGGCCCGCGAGTTGCACCCGGACGCGAACCCTGGCGACGCTGCTGCGGAGGCGGAGTTCAAAGAGGTGGCGAGGGCTTACGAGACTCTCAGCGATCCGGACAGCCGGGCCCGCTATGACCGATTCGGTGAAGAGGGTCTCGGCGGTGGCGGCTCCGGTTTCGGTGCTGGTGGCGGCCTCGGCGATCTGTTCGACGCATTCTTCGGCGGCGCCGGGTCGCCGTTCGGTGGCGGTGGTGGCCGCGGTGGTCCGGCCGGCCCGCCGCGCGGGCAGGACCTCGAGGTCGTGGCCGACCTGTCGTTCGAACAGGCCGTCTTCGGTGCAACGGTTCCCGTCACGCTTCGCACGGCGGCGGCCTGTGGCGATTGCGGCGGGACCGGCGCCGGCTCGGGTACACAGCCCGTGACCTGCTCTGATTGCAACGGCAGGGGACAGGTTCAACGTGTGCGGCAGAGCCTGCTCGGGCAGATGATGACGACCTCGCCGTGCAATCGCTGCAGCGGTACGGGCCAGGTCATCGCGACACCATGCGCGACGTGTTCCGGTGACGGTCGAGTCGTGACCGACAAGACCTACCAGGTCGATGTTCCGGCCGGTGTGGATACGGGTTCAACCCTGCGTCTCACCTCGCGAGGGGCGGTCGGCCCGCGGGGCGGAGCGGCCGGCGATCTCTACGTGCACATCAGGGTTGCTGCTCACGAGCGGTTCCGCCGCGAGGACAACGACCTGGTTACAGACCTGTCCGTTTCCATAGCCCAGGCGGCGCTGGGTACCCGCTTCACGCTCGAGACCTTGGATGGCGACGAGGAACTCGAAGTGCCAGCCGGAACCCAACCCGGTCGCGAGTTCGTGTTGCGGGGTCGCGGAGTCCATCGACTACAGGGTCGTGGCCGTGGTGACCTTCGTGTCCGGATCCGAGTCGAGGTCCCGACCAAGTTGTCCGACGACGAGGCCGAGTTGCTGCGGTTGTTCGCGCGGAGCCGGGGCGAGTCGGTCGAGCCGCACGAGAAGGGTCTCTTCTCGCGCATCAAGTCGGCCTTTTCGTGAATTCGTCGTTGCGCAGTTCTGCAGCGCACGTCTTTGTCGAATCGTTGGACGACCCCGTGCTGGCGGAAGTCGACGTACACCATCTCGTGCGTGTGTTGCGCCTCCGCGATGGCGAGTCGGTGTCGGCGAGCGACGGGTTGGGATCCTGGCGGATGTGCCGATTCGTCACGGGTGCAGGGTTGAGCCCGGCTGGTGACATCGCGACCGAGCCCGTTGCCGAACCGCAGATCACGATCGGGTTCGCACTCCCGAAGGCCGACCGGCCGGAGTGGATCGTGCAGAAGTTGGTCGAGATCGGCGTCGACCGGATCGTGATCTTGCATGCCGAGCGAAGCGTCGTTCGATGGGACACCGAACGTGCTCAGCGCCACCTGGCCAAGTTCGATCGGATCGCCAGGGAGGCCGCGATGCAGAGTCGGCGGGTGCGACTTGCGAGTCTCGAGGGTCCGACCGAGGTGATGTCGTTGGCGTCTGCCGGTGTGGCC
The DNA here is from genome assembly GCA_031413195.1 of Actinomycetes bacterium. GTDB lineage: Bacteria > Actinomycetota > Acidimicrobiia > Acidimicrobiales > Ilumatobacteraceae > WLMZ01. The sequence goes on along the minus strand of JANOEM010000449.1, from coordinate 104 downwards.
GTCGCCGAGCCCGGAGGGATTCCGGTTCAGATCTCGAACCCGACGATCCTGATCGGTCCGGAAGGCGGATGGTCCGGGCCGGAACTCGCTGCGTTCACGACTCA
>JANOEM010000448.1:0-4723 GCA_031413195.1 Actinomycetes bacterium | reverse complement strand
CGAAAATATTGTGCCCTATGGTGGCCTAGTGTGTTGCCGATAGCTTGCTGATGATTTTGAGAGTTAAGACAGTTGTCTAGACTCTCTGGGTAGCTCTGAGAGGGCAGATTTTCTCAGCTCTTCTTGGCAGTCCTTATGAAGAAATTTGAATTTTACTGGTCTATCGATTAACTTTAATATCATCTCAGTCATTCTAAAAGACCAACTACTTCTCAACCTCTAATGGGTTCAGAGTAAGTCGCAGTCACTTTGCTAGAAGGGATCCTTCTTTGACTCACCTGATGAGATATCACTGTGGATTGTGAAGATGTATGATACACAACTTATCAATCCTCTTTGTAGAGACTAGTCCGAGTCCGAGTATGAGTCCGAGTCCGAGTCTGAGTCCGAGTCCGGATTGCCGAGAGTCATGGACGAACGGGCTGCCTGAGCCCGACGAGTTCCGTGCGCTTTCCGGCCATCGGCGCGACGAGGCCTACATGGGTGTCGAGCGCGAGATCCGGCGCCTGCATGCGCTGCAGGCCATGATGGTCGCCGAAGTACGAGAGTCGTGCTCGTTCGTGGACGACGCACACCACAGCGCTGCGGCCTGGTTACGGGCAGTCACCAACTCGTCCAAGCGCACTGCGGCAGAAATGGTGAGGATCTCCGCGATGACGAGCGAGCTTGCTCTCGTGGGCGCTGCTGCCGCCGATGGCTCCGTCGGCCCGGATCAACTCCGGCTGCTGATGCAGCTCCACGCAAACGACCGGTGTCGCCCCAAGTTGCCGGCTTCAGAGGCGTTGTTGGTCGGCCACGCTCAAACGTTGACGCTGCGCGACTTTCGGCTCGTCTGTCAGCGTTGGGAGGCCCACGCCGATCCCGATGGCCGGCATCGCGATCATGAGGCGTCTCGCGAGAGCCGCCATGTTCGGTCGGCACGGATCGGTGCCGGACAGGTATTCCACGCCGAAGGCGATGGCTTCACGATGGACATCATCAACGAGATCCTCAATCGGCATGCCGACGCGGAGTTCGAAGTCGATCTCGCCGAACGGTTCGCCCGATTCGGTGAGGATGCAGCGAAGCACCCCCTCGCTCGCAACGCCCGGCAACGTCTGTACGACGCGATGTTGGCGATCTACCTCAAGGCGGCGTCCACGACAGACTCGACGACTCAGGTTCCGCTTGTCAACATCTTCTGCACCGAAGCGGTGCTGAACGACGCGATTCGCGAGTTCGTCGGGCTCCGCCCTGATCGCTCCGGAACACCCGCCTCAGAGCGCCTGCGGATGTGTGAGACAGCGTCCGGTTCGCCCGTCGATCCGTTCGACCTGGTCGTTGCCGCACTCATCGGCCAGGTACGCCGGGTGGTCGTCGACTCGGCCGGCAGGGTGATCGACCTCGGCCGGCGCAGTCGGTTGTTCACCGGAGCAGCGAGAGAAGCAATCTTGCTCTGCGGCGATAGGTGCAACCATCCCGGTTGCGGTCGCCGCACTGGCCGAATCCAGATCGACCACCTCGATGCGTGGGTCGCACGAAGCGGCTCCACCAATCCCTTCAACGGCGGCCCGATGTGTCCTACCCACAATCGAGCCAAGGAGCGCGGCCGATTCACGGTCAAGCTCGACGAGCGGGGATGGCATCACTATCGCCCCGATGGTTCCGAGATTGCGCCCCGCAGCCGCTGATCAGGCGGGATCAGCCGTTGATCAGCCGGGATCTGGTTCGGTCTGCCCGGGTGCGTCTGGCGCGTCTGGTGAATCTGGCGCGTCTGGTGAATCCGGAGCGTCCGGTGGAGGCGTCGGTGCCCAGTGTGGGCGCTCACCGGTCTCGAATTCCTGCAGTGCCGCGAGCGCAAGCCGGTAGGTCGCCTCGGCATCCGCCATCTTCTCGCGCGTGCCTCCATGCGCGCGCAATCGTTTGATCTGCTCGGCCGCGGCCGACTTCGCCGCTTGCAGTTCGCTCAGCGTGGCGGCGCGCTCGGCCTGCTCGCGCCGGCGCTCGCGGTCGGCCCGGTCCGCCGCTTCATGCGTCTTCACGCTGTCGGCGAACAGCTTCGCAGCGCGCTCCTGCTCTGTCATCACCTGCGCAGGAGCAGCTCCGCTGCTCGCTCGTTCGTCCTTCGTTCGCTTTCGTTTCGGCACTGCGCCAAACGTATCGAATCAGGCCAACGCCTTTGGCACTGACGCGCCCAGAAACATCCGGAAGTCGGCCCGGGTCGAACCGGCGACGTCGAATCGCTCGAAGGGCTCGATCCCCCGCCGACCCAGCTCTGCCTGCAGATATTCGTCCCACACGCCGAACTGCGCGACCGCTGAGCTCCCGATCACGACGACGCGATAGCCGTTGTCCCGGTAGTCGACCAGGTCGTCGACCGTGTACTCGACAGTGCGCGCGATCCTCTCGAGGACGAAGTCGGCCGGCGGAAGAACGACGATCCCGAACTCTGCTGCGTCGAGCAATGCCAGCGCATCGAACGGAGCCGATCCCTCGTTGACGACTGCGTCGGCGACCAATGCAACTCGGTATGCGCGTGGATCAGGGTTGAGCATCAGGGTTCCCGCTCAGGAAATGATCGAGCTCTTCGAGACATGCCGGGAGATCTCGGGCTTCGTCCCAATCCGTGGTGTCGAGGAGCATCCCCGTTGCGCGAGGCCAAGGGATACCGCGAGCTTCGAGTCCGCTCTTGAGTTCCTCCATCCAGACGCCCATGCCTTCGACGACTTCGAAATCACCGTCTTCGAAGTGAGGTCGGCCGCCCCAGTCCTTGGCCCGACCGGTGTAGCGCACTCCGCTCGACGGGCTGCCGTCCAGGCCGATCACAACGACCTCGAAGCCGCGGCGGGTGAACTCGCCAATCGGCTCGACCATGTTCTCGGCAAGGATTCTGCAGTGCCGGCGGTAGTTGGCCTTGTCGTACAACTCACGCCCCTGCCACCAACGGTTCACACCGGCAAAGGCCATCTCCGGGCAAGGCAGTTGCTGGATGCGGTAACGATGCCGGCGAAGTCGGTCCACGACTCCGGGCACCACACCCGCCGCCCGTGCGAACTCTTGCACCTTCGCGTTCTGATTGACCAGGCAGTGCGCCACAAAGGCAACTCGGCGTGACGACTCGATCGCTACCAGAGTCGTTTCCAGAGTCGTTTCCGGGGTCGCTTCCTCGGCCATCACTGGACAACCATCACTCACCGGAGCGGAAGTGATTGATCCGGAAGACATTGCCGTCCGGGTCGGACAGCACCGACTGGTATGCGCCGTAGTAGGTCTCGTATGGATCATGCAACAGGCGCGCGCCGTTGACGATTGCGCGATCGGTCGCAGCTGTCACTGCATCGTCGCTCTCGCACTCGAACGTCAGGTACTGCGTCGTCCCGCGGGCGTCGGCCCACTCCTGGATGTTCAGCATCTCGTAAACGACGGGTGCTGAGAACCCGATCGTGACACCCGATGCGTCGGCGCCACGGAAGATCTCACTTCGCAACTCGATCACCTCGGGCAAATCGAATGTGCTCGAGTAGAACTCGAACAGACCGACGAAATCCGCACTGATGAAGCTGGCCAGCGAGATGCCGACGCTCACGAGGCCACACCTTTGCCGAATGTCGACTGCTTGACGAACTTCGAGAACAGATGCTCTCCGGACGACATCGCTGCATGCCTCGGCTGTTCCCCCGGCGGGAGACAGGTCGATAGGCACGAGATCATTGCGTCGTAGTTGGGCTGGTGGAAGAAGACCAGAGAGATGCGGCGGGAGTCGTTCGCTGCATCGCGAGGTGGATTGACAACCCGGTGCAGCGTCGACACCCAGCGATCATTCGTCCACTCGGACATCAAGTCGCCGATGTTGACGACGAGCGCACCCTTTGTTGCAGGAACATCGGCCCACTCACCGCTCTTGGTCATCACCTGCAGACCACCCGGTCGTTGCTCCTGGCGCAACAAGGTCAGGCTGCCGTAGTCGGAATGAGCACCGGCGCGCAGTTGCCCCTCCAGCGGCGGTTCCGGCTGATCGGGGTAGTTAAGGGCTCGGAACATACTGATGTGTTCGTCGATCTTGTCCTCGAAGTAGTCGATGTCCAACTCGAGTGCGACTGCGAAGATTCGCATCACCTGGCGGGAGACCTCACTCATCTCGGCGAAGTACCGCTCCCATAATGGACGCAACTCGGGCAATGCCGTCGGCCAGACGTTCGGGGCGAAGTGGGGGCCTGCGTCCGCGCCGCGGTGGTACTCGTCGTCGGGGACGTCGAACGGCCCCATGTCCATCTTCTCCTTCAGATCGCCCGGCGCCTCGGCGTCGAGGGAGTAGGAGAGTCCTTCCTTGCCGACAGCGGTCCATCCCCTGACCTGATCAGGAGCGGGTTGGGCGGCCACCGCCTTTTCCACCTCGGTCAGGTCGAAGAACCGTCGACTGACGTCGTAGACGTCTTGGATGAACTCCTCCGACACGCCGTACCCGGTGATCTGGAAGAATCCGATCTCCTCGCAGGCATGGGCGACCTGCTTGGCAACCTGTTCGACGCCCTCTGGAGTGCCCTCCAGGAACGGCGCGATGTCGATGATTGGGACGATGTCCACTGTTTCCCTCTTTCATGAAGATCGGGGCCGGCCCCCCCGCAGCCGGGGTGGGCCGGCCCCACCACAAATGTTTACAAGATGTATTGGACCTTGTACTTGAACAAGGTGAAGATTAACGGGTTGGCCGCGACGACTGCGTCGATGTTTTCAGCCGGTTCAA
>JANOEM010000447.1:0-18273 GCA_031413195.1 Actinomycetes bacterium | reverse complement strand
TCTGGAAAGGCGCAACTTTTCGCGCATTCCCGACTATTGCGGCACCTATCTACCACCAAACCCAACAATACTGCCCGTCATGCTGATCCGTCCCTCGATCTGGGATGTCGCTCCACCGACCATCAATGTCATTCTGGAATTCACACGGTGTTTTCTCCTCGCTAAGAAACGTTGCGAGCGCGAGCAACACGGTCACCTTCGCGAACTCGGCCGGCTGCAGCTTGACGGGCCCGATGTCGAAGCTGAGCTGGGCGCCGTTGCTGACCTTGGCCAACAAGAACACCAGGACAAGAGCAACAATGGTCAACCCGTAGAGAAACTTGGCTCGTTCCCGGAGCCACTGGTAGTCGAGCGACATCACGAACAGCATCACGACCGCGGCGATGATCACGAAGATGACCTGACGAGTGACGAACAGGTACTCGAACGGTGCGTCCGATCCAGCCGAGACCTTGGTCCGCGACGCCGAATAGACGGTCAGGCAGCCTGCGATCACCAGCGCTGCCTGCGCAAACATCAACAACCAGTCGACGTTGCGGCTGGGGTCGCCCGGACTGGATCGAACGTTGCCGAGACCCGAATCAGGTCGACGGTTGAGGACCGAGAATGCCATCAGTCACGAATCGTGTCGGTGCGCGGGTTGATCGCGCACGTGGTGTCGGCCAGCAGATTCGGCATCGCGGGAACCAGCGAGGCTTGGTTGAGCGGGTCCGACAGTTGGACCTCTTCAGGAATCACCTGGCCGCCGAGCGCTTCGAAGATGCACTTCACCACCGGCGCCGAGGCCTTGCTGCCGTAGCCCGACTTCTCCAAGTACGAAACGACGGTGAACGGTTGGCTCTCGTCGATGCTGAAGCCCGCAAACACCGAGGAGTCGAACCACGGCTTGCTCGCAGATCCCTGAGCGGTACCCGTTTTGCCGGCGATGTCCATCGCGGTGTAGTTCTCGAACAGGTACTGCCCCGTGGTGGCATGGTAGAAGGTGTTCGGATACGACACTCCCGGCCCGGTGATCACCCGGCGCAGACCGGCAACGATCGGCAGCCGCACCGTACTCGGCATGTCGAGTTGACGGATCAGTTCCGGCTTGTCGAACGACGTCAACGGCGTGACCGCCGCGAGATCCGCGAGACCTGCCACTTCGCTGTCAGGAACTCCACCCCTGTAGATCGCCCCGATGATGTGCGGCCGGTTGAGGAATCCGTCGTTGGCCAGCGCAGAGTAGGCATTGGCGAGTTGCAACGGCGTCGCCGCGAGGAGCCCTTGGCCGATTGCCAGCTGAACGTTGTCGCCGACCAGCAGCGCGCGTGACTCGTTGTCACCAAGCACACCCTTGTCGATCAGCTCGGACTTCAGTTCCGCAGAAGGGATACGTCCGCCGAATTCGTACGGCAGATCAATGCCACTGTCGGCGCCGAAACCAAACTGGCGGACTTCGTCGGCGAGAAGGTTGCGGTCCTTGGTGGCTTCGAACGTGCGCTCGCCGATCTGGTAGAAGAACGCGTCGCTGGACACCGCGAGTGCAGACTCCACGGTGACCGCGCCGTACTGGCTCGGGCGGCCGGTTCCCGAGCTCAATGCATTGAAGTATTCACAACGCACACCCTCGTTGCACTTCGCTTTGTCGATGTTGAGGACGTAGCTTCCCTGGTCGATGAACTCCTCGTCGATTCCGAGCACGCCGGACATGACTGCCGAATAGGCGACGAACGGCTTGAACGTCGAGCCGAGGTTGTACTGGCCTTGGATCGCGCGATTGACGAGAATCGACTTGTCCGGATCCTTCGTCTCGGGAAACAGCACCTTGAACTTGGCGCCGGACAGTCCAACGGTGAACCATCGGTTGTCGAATGTCGGATAGCTGGCCATCGCCATGATCTGACCGGTGTTGTAGTTCTGCACGACCACTGATCCGGCCGGCGCCGGGTACGGCAGGTACTGGGCGCCATCTTGGTCGTAGTACCAGTTCTCGTCGATGAACTTGTACTCGAACTCCCCTGTGAGCGGATTCTTGACCTTCGGGTTCTTGGCCATCCGCTTCGGCTCTTGCTCGGCACGAATGTTGGTGAGCTGTGTCTGCAGGAGTCGTTCGACGTACTGCTGCATCTTCATATCGATCGTCAGGCGCACGTCCTTGCCCGGCACCGGCTCTCGACGAGAGACCTCGCGGACCACTCGGTTGGCACTGTCGACTTCGTACACGACCTCGCCCCACGCGCCGTGCAGGATCGGCTCCATGCTCTTCTCGACACCGAACTGGCCGACGATCTCGTTGTTGAGGTAGCCGAGTTGCTCGTACTCGTCGGCTTGGTTCTTGAGGATCAGGCCAAGGTAACCAATGACGTGGCTCGCGAGCGGGGCATACGGGTAGACACGTTCCCAGTCCTCGTCCCCGCGCACTCCGGGATAATCCTCGCTGCGGCTCTCGATCTGCAAGACGGTGTCTTCTGGGACATCCTCGGCGATCGGCAGCGGCAAGAAGTTGCTGTAGCGGCCACTGCCGTAGCGGGCCTCCATGGTCTCGACCGGCACCTGCAGGATTCCCGACAGCCTGGTGAAGAGTTCGGTGCGCTGGGCCTTGCGGCGGATCACCGCACGATCGACCGTGATGGTCAGGACCCGCCGGTTGTCGGCCAGAATGCGACCGTATGCGTCGAAGATCCGTCCTCGTTCGGGGACGAGCATCTGAGTTCGCGTCTTGCTGAGCGCAACACGATCCTGGACCGACTGCCGCTGCACGGTCTGCAGGAACCACAACCGAGTGCCGACGACACTGAGCAGGATCACTGAAACGAGGGCGAGCGCGCCCAACCGGGCGGCACGTTTGTCAACGGCCATGATCCCATTGTGCATTCTCCGGACGGGAAAGTGGCCGCGGGCCGGTTTGGGACCTGTTCATCCGGCGGGAACCTTCCACTTCTTCTTGCGCACGGCCAGGCACCACCGACTGAGTGGGATGAACGGCACCGACAGAGCAGCACACGTCACTGCAACGACGGGGAGAATCTGCGCCAGACCCTCGCCCTGCCAGCCTCCTCCGTTGCTCATGAAGGTCATGATGACCGGAATCGAGAACTCGCCGAGGGTTCCGCCGAGAGCGACGAAAAACATCGACAGCCACCAGTGCGGGTCAACGGCGACGACGTTCACGAGACCCGCTGTGAAGCCGGCCAAGCCAAATGCCAGGCCGTGCTGACCGAGCGGCGCCCCCGTCCCGAGGTCGAACATGATCCCCAGGACGAACCCCATCCAGGCACCTCGTTCGGCGCCACCAGGCACGCCTGACGCCGCTGCGAGAGCAAGCACGATCTGGATCACGGTGTCGAATGGGTGAAGTGCACCGAACCACGAAACCTGGATCGCGAGTGCGATCAACCCGACCGGGATGATGCGCAGAATCGGTCGACGGAGAAATGTCTCCACGTCAACCGGGGACTTCCGACGTCGGTCGGTACAAGACGACCTGGATGAGACTGAGGTGGTCCAGATCCGCTGCGAGTTCGATCTCGAGCAACGGACCTGCAGAACTCGCTCGTTCGATCTTGTTGATGACCTCGCCGATGATGATGTCCGGCGGTGCCAAGCTCTTCGAGCCGCCCGCTGTGGCCACGACGTCACCGTTGTCGATCGAGCCGAATTGAGGGTTCTCGGTCACGAACTTCATCACCGGCAGCGCGCGTGCACCACGACCTTCGCAACCACCCGTCTCTCGCTCGACAGCGACCGCGATGGTTGTCGTCGTCGAGGTTGTGGTGGTGGTCGTGCCGGTCGCCGTCGGGATCGTGGTGTTCGGTGACACCTGAGGACCTTGGGCGGGCACGCCGAAAATGGGCGTCGTTGTCGTCGTTGGCGTCGTTGTCGTTGTTGTCGGTGCCGCCGTTGTGGTGGTCGAGAGGTCGGCCCGATTCTCGCCACTTGGAGCCGTTGCTTGCGTCGGAACATTCGTCGTCGAGCCACTACCGGCAGTCGGGGCAGATCCGGAGACCTTGCACTCGATCGTGTAGTCGCGATCGGTCACCAGCAGAACCACACTGCGGCTGCCGTAGACCTCGGTGATCTTTCCGACCAGCCCGGCGGAGCTGATCACCGCCATGCCGACGCCGATGCCGTCGTCGGCGCCACGGTCGATGTCGACGGTCTGACGGAAGTTGCTGCTTCGATCGCCGACGACCCGCGCGGTCACCCGCGGATAGTTTGCGATCAGCCCGTTGAGGGTGAGCAACTCCTGGTAGTCGGAGTAAATGGCTCTCGCCGCCAACTGATCCCCGCGCTGCTGTGCGATCTGTTCGCGCAGTTCTTCGTTCTCGCGCTGGACCGCCTGATAGTTCGTCGCGCCGTGCCAGGCGTTCTTGATCGGTGTGGAGATCACTTCCCCGGCGGTCACGAACGGCGAGAGCACCCACGAGAAGGCCGTTCGAGCGCGATCCACAACTGGGTTGCCGCGGATGTCGAGCGTCAGCAACAACACCGAGGTGAGGACCAGCAAGATGATGGCGCGACGGCGGTTGACGGAATAGACAGGCACAGCAGGGACAGACGGCAGCGACTAGTCGTCGCCACCTTGGGACAGCAACCCGCGCATCGCGTCGATGTTCTCGAGAGCCCGCCCGGACCCGATGACGACGCTGTACAGCGGGTCGGCAGCGATATGGATGGGCATTCCCGTCTCGTGGGCAAGACGTTGGTCGAGACCGGCAAGCAATGCGCCCCCGCCGGTGATCATGATGCCCTGCTGCATGATGTCTGCTGCGAGCTCGGGCGGGGTCTTGTCGAGGGTCGTCTTGACCGCATCGACGATCGCGGCGACCGGCTCAGCGATGGACTCGCGGATCTGCTCAGTCGTGATCTCGAGCGTGCGAGGAAGGCCGCTGATCAGGTCGCGACCACGAATGTCGGCCGTCAGTTCCTCGTCGAGCGGCCACGCCGAACCCATGTGCAACTTGATCTCTTCTGCGGTTCGCTCGCCGACCGCGAGCGAGAACTCCTTTTTCAGGAACTGCAGGATCGCATCGTCGAGTTCGTCGCCCGCGACGCGAACCGACTGAGCGGTGACGATGCCGCCGAGGGAGATCACCGCAACCTCGGTCGTGCCACCGCCGATGTCGACGATCATGTTGCCACTGGGTTCGTGTACCGGCAGATCCGCGCCGATTGCAGCTGCCATTGGTTCTTCGATGATGTGCACCGGTTTGCGAGCGCCGGCGAACTCGGCTGCGTCCTGCACCGCTCGTTGCTCCACGCCGGTGATGCCCGACGGAACACAGATGACCATCCGCGGCTTGCTCCACTTGCTGGCATGAACCTTTTGGATGAAGTAGCGGAGCATTTTCTCGCACACGTCGAAGTCAGCGATCACGCCGTCCTTCAACGGCCGGACAACTTTGATGTGACCAGGGGTGCGACCCATCATCCGCTTGGCTTCGCGACCGACCGCAACCGGGCGACCGTCGTTGACGTTGAGCGCGACAACGGACGGCTCGTTGAGGACGATCCCCTGTCCACGAGCGTAGATCAGGGTGTTTGCCGTGCCAAGGTCAATGGCGAGGTCACGCCCGAGGGCGAGCGGATTATTGCGTGCCATGCTGGGCCCTTCCGGAAGCGGCAGTCCGTCGTGCGCTCACTGTAGCGCACGCGCGGATTGTTACAGATTCGGGAAGAAGATCCCGATTTCACGGGCCGCCGACTCGAGCGAGTCGCTTCCGTGGACGAGATTCTCGGTGAAAAGGATGCCCAGATCGCCGCGAATCGTGCCGGGGGCTGCCTTGCGCGGGTTCGTCGCTCCCATCAGGTTGCGGACGACTTCCCACGTGTCCTCCGGCCCCTCGACAACCATCGCGACCACCGGCCCACGGGACATGAACTCGACCAGGTCGGTGTAGAAACCCTTGCCCTGGTGCTCTTCGTAGTGACGGCCGAGGATGTCGGAGTCGAGCGTACGAAGGTCGAGCGCCGCAATCGTGAGGTTCTTTGCCTCGAATCGGCCGACGATCTCGCCGATCAATCCACGTTCGACGGCATCGGGCTTCAACAGGACAAGGGTGCGATCAGACATAGGCACCAACGCTATCGGCTCGACTGATCGGCCCTACCCGTAACGGGCGGTGTCACGTGAGCCGATTGTCACTTGAGCCGATGTCACGTGACCAACTCAGCCTCGACGATGGGCGCAGCCGGGGCGTCCGGGGCGATCGGCACGCGTTCGCGACGCTCGCGCCGGTCGCGCCGGCGGGTCGATCGATCCATCAATCGGAATGAGATCAGTGTCACGACGAGTACGCCACCGACGAGGGCCGCCCACTGGACCAACGTGTTTGCGGTGTCCGCCCCTGACTGAAACGCGTGGACCGTGCCGGCTGCGAACAACGCAAAGCTGGAGAGATGGATCGCGTGCCAGACCTTGCGTGGCAGTCGACGCATCAACCACGAGGTGACCTGAATCGCAACCAGTAGGTAGAACGCAGCGATTCCCCACGCCGTCGCCCCCGGCCGCCACTCGGTTGCCATCGGAATGAACAACTCCTTCCAGCCGTAGTAGACGTAGTTGTCGGCGACCAACGCCAACACGTGCACTGCGACGAAGACGATCGAGAGCGTTCCGAGGTATTTGTGCATCGCGAGAAGCCACGCGGGTACGCCGCGGCGCCTCACGAGCCTGCTCGACAACGCCAGGCCCCACAGGATGCTGACCGTGACAAGAGCCCATGCGATCAAACCGCTGGACCGGGCGACGTACCAGGAGAGCTTCTCGGTTACGGCAAGCACGGCTGTTCCTCGTGCGGCTGTTCCTCGTGCGGCTGTTCCTCGAGCGTCGTGATGTCGTCGTCGGTCATGATCCAGGCACGCACGTGCGAGCGACGCAACATTGCAGCGCCATCTCGAGCGCCGAGGATGATCGCGCTCTTGGCCAGCGCTTCGGCCCGAGCAGCACTTCTGGCTGCCACCGCGACCGCGAGTACGTCGGTGTCGGCCGGAGTTCCCGTGCGAGGATCGATGATGTGATGGAGAACCTGTGATCCCCGCCGCCACCGCCGCAGCGCGACCGTGCTCATCACCAATCCCCCACCGGCGAGCGGATACACGACCACCGTGTCACCGCTGACCGGATGGAGCAGGGGCACGTCCCACGCTCCCGAATCGGGGGGTTCACCGGCAGCGTGGATGTCGCCCCCGATGCTGACGTACGCCGAGGTTGCGCCGAGGTTGACCAGTTCGTGAGCGACGATGTCTGCGGCCAATCCCTTGCCGACCCCGCCGAGGTCGATCGAGGTGTTCCGATCGAGGCGGACTCGTCGGCCCACCCGGTCGATCTCGAGCCCAGCGAGTCCCGGGGCAGGACAGCACCCGTGAGCAGGTTCGTCACGATCCAGCATTGACCGAAACGTTCGGTCGTAACCGCATGCCTCGAGGCTGCGCCGGATGCTCGGATCGAAGATCCCCTCGGTCTCCTCATACATGCGCTGACACCAGTTGATCGCGGAGAGGAGATCAGCGCTGACCCGAACCCATCGGCCGGAGTTGGCGTGCAACCGGTTCAGTTCGCTGTCAGGACGAAACCTCGTCCACGATTCCTCCAACGACCGAAGCCGCCGGAACCCCTCGGCGACATGCGCCGGCTCACCCTCGATGACGACCTCGGCGACCGTTCCCATCAGGGCAACCGAAGCCCGATGCCACGTTCGTTCGCGGCGAACCGCAACCGTCAACCGCACTGCGTACCTTGGCACGCCGGAGGTGGCGGCGCTGCGGTGGGCGGCGGTGCTGGTGCGGCCGTTGGTGGCGGCGCAGGCGCTTGGGTGACGACAGGTTCCGGTGCCGGAGCCGGTGTTGCCACCGGCGCAGGGGCCGGGGCGGTTGTCGCAGCGGGGGCTGGGGCTGGGTCGGGGGCGGGAGTGGCCGCCGGCTCGGGCGTTGGCGTCGCAGGCGCCGGGGCGACCGGCTCCGGCGAGCCAGGTGCTGGGGCCGCGGGGGCGACGGGCACTTGCGCGACAGGTGCCGGCGCAGCGACGCCACCGCCTGTCGCGGGCGGGGCTGCGCCGGATCCAGCAGTGGATCCGGCCGTTGAACCACCGGTGGATCCGCCGGTTGACTTCGGTGCGGTGGTGGGCGGACCGACAACTGGGGTGCCTGGCAGCCCAACGGGCTGACCGGTAGGGACCGCCGTCGCTATCGCCCCCGGCGCCACGGTGCTCGGGGACAGCGCTGTCGCCGCCGTCACGGCGCCGATCGTTGTCGGGACACCCGCAACTACTGCACCGGCTGTCGTACTGGATGCGACGGCAGACGGGTCGGGTAGGGGGTTGCCGAACTCGTCAACGTAGACCACTCGGTGAATCGTTTCGAGCACAACGATGGTGGATTGCGAATCGGTTGGCGATCCTTCGCCGGCCACGATCGACGCCGAATCGGCAGCTGCCCGGCCATCGATCGCCAAGGCCGCGATCACACCGAGAAAGCCCGTCGTCGCCAGTCCCGTCGTGACCACCTTCGCGACGGCAGCCGGGTGCCGGCGAGTCGACGGGACAACTCGTACGTCCGTATGGGCGTCGCGGACGGTTGCGACCTCTGCAACAATGACCGGTGACGGGGGGGACCAGTCGATCCCTGTCGATCGGCTGGCGGAGGTTTCACGGGCGGCGGTCGGTGAACGTCGTTTGGCCAAACGAGCCAATCGAAGCGCTTGTTCTTCGTCGATGTCACTCATCAGTGTTCACAGTTCCAGACCCCGTTGTCCTCGAGCTGAGGCTTCAGGCAATTGGGAGGCATGGGCGGGATCGGCCGATCGGCCGGCCAGTCTGCGGGAACCCCCGCCGGCCGAGCCGCCGACGTGGAGGTGGCCGCCGTTGCAGCGGTGGTCGTGGCGGGGACCGGCGCACTGGTCGATGGGGCAGTCGTCGATGGGGCAGTCGTGGATGGAGCACTCGTGGATGGGCCATTGGTCGATGGTGCATTCGTGACCGGTACACCGGATGACGGTGTGCTCGTTCCCGTGCCGGAGGTGACGGCGCTGACGGCCGTCTGTTGGGACGATCCGGTGACGGGTTCAGTGACGGCCGGCTTGACCGTTGGGACCGATGCCGGCTCCGTAACCGGAGTGGGGCCCGGTGTCGTCGATTGACCGGTCCCGGGTGAGGGCACGGCACTTCCCGAGGCCTGCGCGGTGGTTGGCGATGATCCTGGCGTCCCGGACGGGCGCGATCCGGAAGGCGCGCCGGCAATCGGGACGGGTCCAGATGACACCACGGGTTGCGAAGCCACGACGAGGTGATCCGCGCGAAGGACCGCATCGGTCGATGCGGTCGGCGACCCCACAACGATCCTGTCTTCGATCGTCTGGATTTCGCGCACAATGACCGGTGCCGGGGACGAGCCGGACCCGTCGCCGCCACCGAAGCCGAGGATCGATGCGCCCCCGACTGCGGCAAAGGTGAAGGTGCCGACGACGAGGGTCGCACCGATCACAGCCGCGGTCGTGATGGCCACTCGACGTTCCATTCGGTTCGCGCCTCCATTGCGATCAAATTGAGTGCCCGCCTCGTGGAAGACACGTCAGACCCTGCGATCAGGTTTGGCCCGATCACAGAACTCTTGAGTGCTATCGGCCTGCCGGGGCCGATTCTGAAGTGCTGGGGGCAACGTTCTTCGAGAGTTTCCTGCCCCGATTCAGGCCATCCGTCTCTTGATCATGAACGGACGGGCTTCTCCGACCACGTACAGCGAGCCGGTCACCAGGATCGCGTCGTCGACCCCTGCCCCGTTGAGCGCCCTGTCACATGCTTCCGTGACAGTTGCTGCCTCACGCACATCGTCGCATCCAATGGATCGCGCGGCTGCAGCAAGTTCGGCGACGGGCATGCCCCGAGTCGACGGCGCAGTGCAGCAGTAGACGATGTCGAACTCGTCGCACCGCAGGGCGCCGAGCAGTTGCAACGGGTCTCGTCCGCGGAGGCATCCAACGATCAGGACGCGTTGCCCTTCGGGATGGAAATCGTCGAAGAAGACCTCTGAGCACGTGTCAGCACCCGCTGGATTGTGTGCCCCGTCGACGATGACGAGTGGAAGGTGGTTCAGCACCTCGAACCGACCAGCGACCGTGATTTCGCTGAAGGCCTCAACGACGATCTCCTCGCTGATCGGCGCAGCGAAGAATGCCTCGACCGCCGTCAGGGCGACTGCCGCATTGTCGCCCTGATGGCGACCGTTGAGCGGGAGGAACACGTCGGTGTAGACGGTCGTTGGGGTTCGAATGTCGAGCACTCGGCCGCCAACCGCCAAGTCGTTCTCGGTGCAGTCGAAGTCCTCCCCGCGTTCGAACACAACCGCACCACCCGCCGACCGGAAGATTTCGACCAACTCCGGATCGGTCTCGCCAACGACGACGGCACTGCCAGGCTTGATGATCCCGGCCTTCTCCCGCGCGATGTGGGCCAGGGTCGGGCCGGCGAACTCGGTGTGATCGAGCGCGATGTTCGTGATCACCGCGACCTGGGCTTCGACGGTGTTCGTTGCGTCCCAACGACCCAACAAGCCGACTTCTACAACGGCGACATCGATGGCAAGGTCGCTGAACCAACGGAACGCTGCGGCGGTCAGGATCTCGAAGTAGCTGGGAGTCACACCGGCCAACAACTCGAGATCGGCGACGGCGCCGACCTGTTCGGCGAGGTCGGCATTGCTGATCGGTTCGCAGTTGTAGGCCAGCCGTTCGTTGATCCGCTCGAGGTGGGGGCTGCTGTAGGTGCCGACCGAAAGCCCGTGCGCCATGAGCAGCCGAGTGATCATCTGCGAGGTGCTGCCCTTGCCGTTGGTTCCCGTGATGTGGATCACCGGATACGAACGTTGTGGATCGCCCATGACGGACATCAATCGTTCGATCGAGTCGAGCGAGGGAGCGTCGATCGACCCATTCTTTTCGTAGTTCGAGCGCGCGTCGAGATGCGCCAGCGCTTCGGACAGGTTCATTCCACTTCGCCTTTCTCGGGTCGCCTTTCTCAGGCCGCGCTGCGAATGTTCAGCTGGCGGCGCGACGCGGGCGCGAGTTGCGCACCGGCTCTCGAGGGACCAGGGTCGGGTTGACCTTGTCCTTGACGGTCTCTTCGTCGATGGTGACGCGACCAATGTCGGTCCGACCGGGCAGTTCGTACATCGTGTTGAGCAGCACTTCTTCGATGATCGAACGAAGTCCTCTGGCGCCGGTCTGGCGGAGCAGGGCGAGATCGGCGATGGCTATCAGTGCTTCCGGTGTGAAGTCGAGTTCTACGTCCTCGAACTCGAACACCTTGCGGTACTGCTTGACCAGCGCATTCTTCGGCTCGGTCAAGATCTTGACAAGGGCGTCGTGGTCCAGGCTCTGCACGGCGCCAACCATGGGCAGGCGACCGACGAACTCGGGGATCATGCCGAACTTGAGCAGGTCTTCGGGCAACACCTGCGAGAACAACACACCGGCGTCTTTGTCCTGTTTCGAACGAACGTTGCTGTTGAACCCCATTCCCTTGTGACCAATGCGCTGTTCGATGATCGGCTCGAGACCCGAGAATGCCCCACCGCAGATGAAGAGAACATTGGTCGTGTCGATCTGGATGAACTCTTGGTGTGGGTGCTTTCGGCCACCTTGGGGTGGCACCGAGGCAACGGTTCCTTCGAGGATCTTGAGCAGAGCCTGCTGAACACCCTCGCCGCTGACGTCGCGGGTGATCGACGGGTTCTCGCTCTTTCGCGCGATCTTGTCGATCTCGTCGATGTAGATGATTCCGGTCTCGGCCTTCTTGACATCGAAGTCGGCCGCCTGGATCAGCTTGAGCAGGATGTTCTCGACGTCCTCACCGACGTATCCGGCTTCGGTCAGCGCTGTCGCGTCGGCGACCGCAAATGGAACATTGAGCATCCTCGCCAGCGTCTGGGCGAGATGGGTCTTTCCACATCCGGTCGGCCCGAGCAGCAAGATGTTGCTCTTCGCAAGCTCGACGTCGTCGCGTCGGCCGACGCCGGTCGACTGCTGGTGTTGGATCCGGCGGTAGTGGTTGTACACCGAAACCGAGAGGATCTTCTTGGCCGAGTCCTGACCGACGACGTACTCGTCGAGGAAGGAGCGAATCTCGCGCGGCGTCGGCAAGTCTTCGAATCGAAGCTCACTGGTCTCGGTGAGGTCCTCTTCGATGATCTCGTTGCAGAGATCGATGCATTCGTCGCAGATGTAGACCCCGGGGCCGGCAATCAACTTCTTGACCTGCTTTTGCGACTTCCCGCAGAACGAGCACTTCAGCAGTTCGCCTGTATCACCAAACTTCGCCACGGAACCCCCTTCCCATTTCCTGTGTCCGATTGATCAGCGGATCGGACCTGAACGGTCGACCGCCGTGCGGGACGAAATCACTTCGTCGATGATGCCATACTCGACGGCAGCCGGCGCTTCAATCACGAAGTCGCGGT
The DNA here is from genome assembly GCA_031413195.1 of Actinomycetes bacterium. GTDB lineage: Bacteria > Actinomycetota > Acidimicrobiia > Acidimicrobiales > Ilumatobacteraceae > WLMZ01. The sequence goes on along the minus strand of JANOEM010000447.1, from coordinate 5,844 downwards.
CGGTGTCGGTGTGAATCCGCTCCACCGACTGACCGGTGTGGAAGGCCAGGATCTCTTCGAGGAGGTCGCGCATCCGTAGGATCTCCTTCGCCGCCAACTCCAAGTCGGTGACTTGTCCATAGCCGACCTGACCCCATGGCTGGTGCAACAGGACCCGCGCATGCGGCAAGGCCAGGCGTTTGCCCTTGGTGCCCGCCGCGAGCAGAACAGCGGCCGCCGAAGCTGCCTGGCCGAGGCAGATCGTGGCGATGTCGTTCTTGATGAACTGCATCGTGTCGTAGATCGCGAACAGCGAGGTGATGTCTCCACCCGGGCTGTTGATGTAGATGTTGATGTCCTTGTCCGGGTTCTCGCTTTCGAGGTGGAGCAATTGCGCGCAGACGAGGTTTGCGACCGTGTCATCGATGGGGGTGGCAACGAAGATGATGTTCTCGCGGAGCATGCGCGAGTACAGGTCGCTGTGGCGCTCGCCCCGACTGGTGGTCTCGATGACGTTGGGAACCAGGTAGTTCCGTACCGGCTCGAGCAATGGACTGGACATCAGCTGTTCTCCGTCTCGTGGTCGTGATCGTCGTGATCGTGATCTTCATCGTGGGTGTGATCGTGATCGTGATCGTGATCGTGATCGTGGGAGTGATCGTGACCGAGGATCAGATCGTTGTCGATCGAATTGCCCTGCGGGTCGACGATTTCGATGTGATGCAACAACCAGTCCAAGGCCTTGCTCTTGCGGAGCTGCGAGATCAGTTCACTGACGGCATCGTTCTTCTCGTATGCCTTGCGGACCTGAGCGGTCTTTTGGCGGACCTGCATCCCGATCCGCTCGTACTCGGCCTCGAGGTCTTCGTCGGAGACTTCGAGATTCTCCGCGGCAGCCACGGCACGCAATGCAAGATCGACCTTGACCGCCTTGTGCGACTGGACCCGCAGACCCTCGATGAAGCTGTTGGTGTCCTGGCCGGTGATCGACAACCATTGGTCGATCGAGATTCCCTGAGCCTGGAACTGCTGAACCGTGTTCTGGACTCGGTGTTGCAGGTCGCCCTGGACCATTGCCTCCGGGGGCTCGAGCTCGACGAGTTCGGCGAGCGCCGAGGTGGCCCGTTCGATGATCTGACCGCGGGCGGCGTTGAGCTTGGTCTCGTTGAGTCGATCCGCCATCGCGCTGCGCCACCCGGCGACGTTGTCGTACTCGCCGATGTTCTCGTCGACCCACTGATCGTCCAAGGTCGGCAGAACCTTGACCTGCACCCGGAGGATCGAGACCCGGAAATCGGCAAGTTCTTCGTTGCCGTTCGGCACCAGGCTGAACGTGAGTTGATCGTCGATCTCAGAGCCGATCAGTTCGTCGTCGAATCCTGCTGCAACCCAGCCCTTGCCGACCTCGTACAACCACTCCTCGGTGTTGAGCCCGGGGACCGGTTCGTCGTCGCGCTCAGCCGCAAGATCCATGGTGACCTGGTCGCCCATCTCGATCGGGCGATCGACGTCGGCCAACGACGCCTGGCGGCCCAGCTCGGTCTCGATTGCCGCATCGATGTCTTGCTCGGAAGCAACGACAGCCGGCACCTCGACCCGTAGCCCGCCGTAACCAGGCACGCTGACTTCGGGCCGGACCTCGCACGTTGCATCGAAGACGACGTCACCGGTCTCTTCGCCACCGGTGATCTCGACCTGGGGCGTTGCGATCAGATCGACGTCATGCTCGCGGACCGCTTTGGCGAGGTAGTTCGGCACGCCGTCGCGGAGCGCTTGCTCACGAGCTGCGGCGACGCCGATTCGTGCCTCCAACACCTTCCGGGGTGCCTTGCCGGCGCGGAATCCGGGGAGGCGGACTTCTTGGGCGATCTTGCGGAAGGCCGAATCGATATCTCGATCGAATTCAGTTTCGTCGATCGAGACCGACACCTTGACCTTGTTCCCCTCGAGGGGTTCGACAGTGCTTTTCACAGGCTGCCGAGTGTACCGGCCAGAGCGATTCGCGACGTGAGCGAACGGCGCTGGGCGAAAACGTGTGCGAAGCGTCGGTCGTGGGGCAGAATGGCGGCGTGACGTACTGGAAGCCTCATGCCCTCGCCAAGCCCCATCCGGATCAACTCGATCTCCGAATCGGCGACCGGGTCACGACCACCCTCGAACTTCACGAGGTCCCCGAGGGGACCGAGGGTCGGGTCCTACTCGCGAACGGGTTCAATTGGCAGCGTTACAGAGTCCTGTTCAACAACGGCATCGAAATCGGCGACCTCGACGGCCGCCAGTTGGTGCCGTCGGGTAAGACCGCCAAGCGGCTCGCCAAGGCAGCGGCCAAGCGGGACAGGTGAGCACGCCGCTGCGACATCGATTCCCCGGCGTCCACAACGGTTGGGCGCGCTTCGACGCACCGGCTGGCACGCAGATGGTCGACGTTTCGATCAGGGCGATGACCGACTGGGTGTCCGGAGGGCTCAACGGATGTGGCGGCGGATACTTCGAGGCAGCTGACGCCTGCGATGCACTGCTCGACCGATCACGCGCGGCCGTCGGCCAGTTGCTCAACGCCGACCCCAACGGGATTGCGTTCGGGGCCAACATGACCTCGATCACATTCGCAATCAGCCGCGCGATCGCCGAGACGCTTCGCCCGGGTGATCGAGTCGTCGGCACCCGACTCGATCACGACGCGAACGTCGCACCATGGCGGGCAGCCTGCGACCGTGCGGGAGCCGAACACGTACTCGCGTCGTTCGATCCGGTCACCGGCACCCTGCCGACGCAGAACGTGACCGACCTGATCGATGAGCGGACGAAGTGGGTCACCCTGCCGGGGGCCTCGAATCTGCTCGGCACGGTGCCAGACCTCACACCGATCATCGCCGCCGCGCACGCTGTCGGGGCACGGGTGTTCATCGACGCGGTGGCCCTCACGCCGCACCAGCGGATCGACATCGCAGCGCTCGGATGTGATGCGTTGGTGACGTCGCCGTACAAGTGGTACGCGCCGCACTCCGGGGTGCTCTGGATGCAACCCGAACTCCTGCAATCGCTCCCGGTGTTCAAGGTTCGCCCGTCCGAGGACAACGGCCCCCGCCGATTCGAGACCGGCATGCCAAACTACGAAGGGATCGCCGGGATCGAGGCCGCCGCTCGCTTTCTGATCGAGCAAGGCATGGACCAGATCGAGTCAGCGGAACGCGAGGTCTTCGAGCCACTACTGACCGGCCTGCAATCGATCGAAGGAGTTCGGCTGCATGGTCCGCGCGGCCTCGAAGGCCGCACGCCGACCGTTGCGTTCACGGTTCACGGTGTGGCGCCGGCCGATGTCTCGATCGCCCTGGCCAACGACAAGATCGCCGTCTGGGACGGCCACGCCTACGCCGTCGAGGTCGTCGGGCAACTCGGGCTTGCGGATTCCGGTGGAGTAGTCCGTGCCGGACTGGCCCGCTACATCGACCACGACGACGTTCAGCGACTGCTCGTAACCGTCGATCGGTTGGCAACAGCCGCCCGCTAGCGTGCCGCCGCTACACATCGAGGTTCCGCGCCATACTCGCAAACTCGTGAGCTCCAAATCGCGGATTCCGCGTTACTGGGCTGACAAGTCTTCGAACTCACCACTCCCGATTGAATTGATCGGGCTAGCATTCGTGCTCTACGGAATGTGGCGCAGCTTGGTAGCGCACCTGCTTTGGGAGCAGGGGGTCGGAGGTTCAAATCCTCTCATTCCGACTCTGTGACCTGGTATGATCTGATCACCGCAAGCCGCTGATCAACCGATGTATCGGGCATGTATCGGAATCGGCGCTCGCAAACGCCGGAGGTGATACATGAGTTGGAAGGCCGTAGGGCAACCGACCGTCCGCAAACAGCGCGACAAGTGGACCGTTCGTATCGACGGAATCGACACGGCGACGGGCAAGGAACGCCCGCGTCAGATCGGCACGTACGCTTCGCAGCGAACTGCCCTCGCCGCCGCGCGCGAGTTCCGTGCGAACGAGCGAAGCACCGAACGCGGCACGGTGAGTTGGCTTGTTCGTCGCTATGTCGAGGGCAAGTCCGACATCACGCCCAAGGCGCGCGAGCAGTACTCGTGGGCGATCCCGCACATCGAGAATGAGCTGGGTGCGATCCCTCTCTCGCGACTGGATCGTGACGACGTCGCCCGGTGGATCGGCATGCTCGCCGACGCCGGCAAGCTCTCACGGCGCAGCGTTCAGATCTGTCGCGGCGTGCTTCGCGCCGCGCTGGCCGACGCGGTCGAGGAGGGTCTCATACCGCGCAGCCCGGCAGCGCGCGTGCCGCTGCCTCGAACCGTCGCCAAACCGGTCAAGGTGAAGGACATCCAAGCCTGGGAAGCCACCGACGTCGCGCGCTTCCTCGATGTGATTGCCGAGCATCGGTGGGCGACCGGGTTCCAGCTTGGAGTTCTCTACGGCCTCCGCCGCAGCGAGGTACTTGCGCTCCGATGGGACGACCTTGACGTCGGCGGCCGCACCTTACGCATCGACGAGAGCCTCGTCGCCGTGAACCGCGGTGCCGTGCTCGGCGACGCCAAGAACGTCCGGTCGCGGCGACTCGTCCCACTCTCGACGGAAACCGTCCGTGCGCTGAACCGGCGGCGAGCCGAGCAAGCCGAGGAGCGTCTCCTGGCGGGCGCCGAGTGGGAGGACAATGACCTCATCATCTCCACCCGCCACGGCCGTCACGTGCTCCCCCGGGCGTATGACCGGTCGCTGGCGCTGCTCGTCGAGAAGGCCGGCGTGCCGCGCCTCACTTCACACGGTCTGCGCCACACAGCGGCCACGCACATGGTCAACAACGCCAAAGACATCGGCGAACTGCGGGCGATCGCCGACATCCTCGGCCACAGTCCCGAGATGTTGATGACGGTCTACGCCCACGCGCTCCCCCAGAGCCGGCAAGCAATCGTCGACCGCCTCACCCAAGCACCGTCGTAGCCCTACCTCCCGCCGGAACAGCGGGCCAGTCCATGTAGTGCTGGATCGTCCACGCTCGCTCCCGCTGCGGCAAGGTCGGTCGGATCTCGACGAGATTTCTTGCTGCGGTCGGCTCGATTCGTGCTCTGTAATTCGGTGATGACCTTCGCGATGTTTTCCCCGTTCGCCGGCTTCACGACCCCAGTGTTCAACAGATGCCGTCACGAAATCGGATTTCGCGAGGCATGTGTTGATGGAGGGCCGCATGGACGAACCGATTGATGAGTGGGACGCACTGCCGATCATGTTGACGATCGACGAAGCCGCCCGCGTGTTGCGCATCGGCCGGTCGAAGGCCTACGAGATGGCCGCCACCTACACCTCGGGCGGCGGCACGCAAGGTCTGCCATGCCTGCGACTCGGCGACCTCCTTCGCGTCCCCAAGTTCGCGTTGCACGAGTACGTGACCACCGGTCGCATCGTTCAGCTGATCCCGCAACCCGACGCGAACGCGACCCCTCACGCGACTGTGCCGCACAAGCTGGCACGCAAGTCCCACGCGATCGATCGCGCCCAGCTTTCCCTCCTCGGCTCGGACTGACCGATGACTGATCGATCGAGGACCCCCGAAAGAGCACACCCCAGAAAGAACAGACAGGTGCCCGCCGGGAGGACACCCTTATGATCCGGGTGACCACCCTGTACGCCTCGACCGCGGCGACGACGGCGAAGTACTACACCCGGTACCTCACGGACGCGCCCGGGGAGCTACCGGGCAGTGGGCCGGGCAGCAAGCCGACCTGCTCGGCCTCAACGGCACCGTCTCCACCGAAGCGCTCGAGCGTTTGCTGTCCGGGCGCGATCCGATCAGCGATGTCGAGTTGGGTTTGCCGTTGAAGGACCGCACCCTCGCCAACGGCAAGACGATCCG